>NZ_JBHGXH010000155.1:0-2485 GCF_041936445.1 Candidatus Darwinibacter acetoxidans
TGCTCGTCACTGCCTTTGCCCGTGCTATTTCCTCGCGCAAATCATCGCCCTTTATGCTTTCGTCGTTTAAGCGTTCTAGTTGCTCAAAAAGATGATTGTTTAAGTCTCCAAGGGTGTTTCTCGGCATTTATATCACCTCCGCTCTTCGCTTATTGCCTTCATGCACCCCGCCACTTTCTCTGCCCACCGAGGATCTGACGCGTACCAGGCCCCGATCTCTTCCAGGCTCCCGCTGTCTGCTATCAGCCGGGCCAGGTAAAATATGCAATCATCCCTCGTCGTAAAAGTCAAAGCTCGTCCAGGGCAGTCATCGTATGCCCCCAGCCCGGCCAGGTTGTTTTTATCCCGGGCCAGCTTTGACGTTCCCCAGCCGCTCTCGTGAGCGCAGATCGCGGCCAGCACCACGGCGTTGACGCCGTATGCTTTCTCGGCGCCATAGAAGGCTTGTCCCAGGCCGGCCAGCCCGGTGCCAGCAAAGACCCGCTCGAAGCGCGCAGCCGTAAAACCGGAGGGCGTTGATAGCGGCATGGTAGCCACGGTTACCCGGCCGCTACGTGACGGCGCAGCTGAGCGCTCAGCAATCTGCTGCATTTGGTGTAGGTTTAAGAGCATTTCTTCCAGCGCTTCCAGGCGCTCCGCTGCTTCGTCGAGCTGTTCTCTGGCCTCCCGAAGCTGCTCCAGGTAGATCTCAGCGTCCCGCTCCGCCCGCTCCAGAGCTTCGAGCCGCTCCTGTCGGACGATAGCTAGGTAGCTGCCGGTGCCCACGGTCATGACGAGCACGGCCAGGGCGGTGGAGAAGAGGAGATATTGCCAGCGTTTCATTTCTCACCATCTCCCAACATTTTCATTCCGCCGGCGAGCTGCTTCATCATGTCGCGAACTGCTGGCGGCAAAAGGGCCTGCTCCTGCTCGCGCTTCTGGTGGACCTCATACATCCGCAGAAACTGGCCACGGTCAACGCTGATTTTCTCGCTCATGCAGATGGTCTGAAAGCCCATCCAGCGGACCACCTCCGCCACGTGCTCCGGCAGCGACGCCAGGGCTTCGCCTTCGCGGTAGTAGCCATACTCATGCACGGCCTTCAGGACCATCCCCCAGGCTTCCGGGGCGGAGAGGATATGCCCCCGGCTGATCTCAGCAGCAGCCTGGCGGATCTTGCCGATGGTAGGCAGGGTAGGGTATTCATCCGTCGCGATGATCTTTTTCACCGCAGCAGCCGCCAGGTCGTATGACAGGTCTTTTAGCATCTCGAAGTAGGCGTCTATTGTGGGCCGGGCAACAGGCTTGTCCACCGCAGCCATCACAAAGCCCATCAACTTGGTAAATTCACTGCTCGTCATGTCGTTTGTCCTCCGCGAATTCTTTTAGTGCGCTCCAGCCCTTCGGCACCGTCGGGGCCGGGGTGTAGTCATCCTCCCAGCCCTTAGCGTTTAGCCAGGTAGCCGGGTAGGGGATGAATTGGCCGCCATCTTTCTGCCAGTCCGCCGAAGTCTTGGCCCGCTCCAGGGCAGATAGTATCTCGCCCGTGAGCTGCTCGTCCGGCTTGATCTTGGCCCAGGCTTTTTCAGCTTGCCCCTTGCTGCGCTTTTTGGGGTAGGCGGTCCAGAAGGTTTCAAAGCGATCCTTTAACGTGCTCTGCGTACTAGTTGGATTCGGATTGGATTCGGATTCTAGATTGGATTGGATTGGATTCTCGGGGACATCTGATAACAGATGCTTTCCGTTGATTTCATCTGCTATCTTGTGGATAACTCCGTCATCAGGTGCAGGGAACTTGCTTCTCTTTGCTCGTATTTGCTGATGCTTTTCCCATGTTGTCATCTGGAGATACATTTTGCCATCAGCTTCGTAGGTAAAGATCAGCCCCTGCTTTATCAGGCTATCCATCCAGGCCCGTATATCCTTGTCTTTAACGCTATCAATCCGCAGCGGGAAACACTTCGCCCGCAGGATCGGCAGCCGGGCGTCCATGCGTCCAAAGTCGTCGCAGTTGACGATGATCCGGTAAAAGAGGATTTCCTCTTCCGGCTTCAGCGCGTCGATCTCGTTACTGGTGCAGATTGATTCTTTTATGATCCTGTTTGGCACCCTATCACCCCCGCTCCTCCAGATCCATGATCAGCACGGCAACCTCATAATCCGGCCTGTCCACCGCCTCGGCCACTTCCCACACCTTAGCCCCGCGCTCCCGCATCTCGCGCACAGTCTCCAGCTCTTCTGCCGTCCACGCCAGGTTCCAGTCGCTCCCGGCGATGTAAAACTCCCCGCGCTTGGCGTAGTCGAGGTGGGCCAGTTCGATGCGCTGCGGGCGGCTCACTGGTCGGCCTCCTGACATTCGGGGCAAACATCTTCCCATTCGCCGTCCCGTTTTTGGCTTTTCCAACCGTTGGCCTTTTTGTAATTCACAGCATCGTAAAACTCGAAAAAATCCTCATCAGCATCTTCGCCGCAGATGTCGCAGGCCAGGCTATAAATTCCGCAATTT
>NZ_JBHGXH010000156.1:0-1172 GCF_041936445.1 Candidatus Darwinibacter acetoxidans
CTCCGGTCCATGGATCCACAGAACTTACTGCCCCGGCACCCCTGGCAGATGTCGCCGCACCGCGCCTCTTCCTCGCCGATGCACCTGCGACAAGGGCATGGTTCGGGGCAGGCGTCGCACCGAGTGATCACCGACAGGGCGCGATCGAGGGGGTTCAGGAGGATCGCCCCCCGAGCGGTGCCGTCGCCAGGAGAGTTGCGACCCCTCAGAGTGTTACTGAGCGTGTTACTGAGCGTGTTACTGGCAACCATCAGATCACCCCCGCCGGCAAAGTGAGTTTGCGAGTTTGGTGAGTTTCCCGTGGGCCATCCCTGTACTGTATATTATGTGCTCCCTCTTTTTTCTCACACGTTTGTAAGTATAGTAAACTCACAAACTCACTTAAGAAAAAGAGATATCTAATATAATTAGATATCTCTGCAATCGGGCGCCGGAGTGTTGCCCGATAGATAGTGAGTTTAGATTTTCCCGTGAGTTTTGTGAGTTTGTTTCCGTCTAAATTTTCCATGAGTTTGTGAGTTTGGTGAGTTTGTTTCCGAGTGTGATTCGCGTCGCTATACCACTGAAGTGAGTTTGTGAGTTTTGTGAGTTTGTTTCTTGGTAAAATTTTTGTGAGTTTCATTCCACCTCACCTCCTTCTGTGTGCCCTTGATCTTCGCCTTTCGTCTGCACGATCACCCACTGGGTCGCCCGCTGCACCGTCTTCCCGCGCCGGATCATGAGACCGGACGGGAACCTCCTACCTTCTTGCCTGGCGAGCGCCCGCCCGCACACTCTGGTGAAAGACCGGTGCGGATCCACAAAGGCATCGGAGAGATCATCCGGTAGCGTCTCGTGGATCAAGGTCCGGAACGTCGTCACCTCCTTCATCTCCCGGTCAAGCCGGATCTTGAGATCAGAAACGGTCCAGGGGTGCGATCCGAACTCGTCGAACACGGCCGAGAGGAATCCCTCCCACTGTCGGAGGTCCGTATCACCTTCCAGGAAAACGTCCATCGCGTTCCCCATAAACTCCCCGACGCTGGCATGCTCGAGGATCCCCCCGACGACATGCCGCCACCCCTCGAATCCTCCGAGCGGCGGCACCCGCTCCGGCTCCGGGCACCCGGCCCGCACCCAGGCGACACCGAGCGTCAACGCAGCGGCGATCAGGCGGCCCCGGTTCTCCCGAA
>NZ_JBHGXH010000157.1:0-2124 GCF_041936445.1 Candidatus Darwinibacter acetoxidans
CTGCCGTTATCTTCTCGGACACCGGGATGTGCCCGAGGGCCTTCAGCCGCTCGGTAAGAGCAGGGTCGTCCGGGGCCTCAAAGACCCCGTCCACGATCTCCGCGCTCTGCCGCAGGCCAAACGAGATCCTCCCGTTGGAGAGGCCGTTGTGCCGCCACTTCATGATCTCCCTCACGCCTGCGGCCCGGCGATGTACGCGCACATCGTGACGGTGTTGTCCTTGCCGGAGCCGGCGACCTGGTCGACCTCGACGGTCACGACGATCTGTGATTTGGTCTGCGTCGTGACATACCACGCGACGATCTTGGAGGTCGAGGACTCCGCACCGGGATCCAGGAGCGGCGTGCCCATGATCGCCGGGATCTGGTCGTACTTGTTGACCAGGTCGAACGTCAGGTCGACGGTGGTCGCGGCGGCTCCGGTTGTGTTGGAGACCTGCCAGTATTCTGCTGCCAGTGCTGCCCCGGGCACGAGATTGCCGGGGAAAACGGAGAGTTTTTTGGTAGTTGTCTGACCCATGTGCGATCACCTCAGATGTTGTATGCTTTCAGGTACTTCCCCCACTTGCCGCCGGAGCGGTCGACGACACAGTAGTAGTCGCCCATCACCCACTCGTCGGAGAGTCCGCGGCGGCCGAGGGGGAGGATGAACGGCGGCGCGAGCGACGGGATGATGTGCGCCCGCTTGTTAAGGATGATGACGTCCCCCTCGTCCCCGGGGGTGAACCCGCCGCCCCAATTGTCCTGCTTCTTGACATTGTGCGACGGGATGACCGGGACGCCCCAGATTGTGAGCCGCTCGGCGCCGTAATTGACCTCTGACTGTCCGACCTCGGTCCGGCCGTGGACGTTGATCTCGTTGTCGAGCTCATCATGGATGTCGTAGGACGTGCCGATGATCAGATCCTTCGGGTTGACGTTGTACCTCTTGCAGAGGTCTTTTATCTCGGCCTTGATATCCTTCAGGAGCGCGTCGGTGCCGGAAAGCGAGACGCTGGACTTCTCGACCATCATGCCGCCTGCAGTCAGGGCCGTCGCGAACCCCTTCGGGGCCTGGGCGTCGCCGAGCCCGTAATCGGTCTTTGCCTGCGAGGGGTCACCGTAGAGCATCGCCTGCTCCTTGAGCTGCATGTTCTCGGCGAACCGGATGCCGAGCGCGGTGTCCCGGAGGCTGAACTGGTGTTCGGCGGCACGCTGCCCAAAGTCCGTGACGGACACAACATCTGCCTGGATAGTCATCGCCTCTGATACCTCTCCGGCGGTGAACCCGGAGGGAGTCTTAGTGGTGACGTTTGCGCTCTCAGTCTCGCTCAGGAATCCGATCGGGTGGGCGCGGTTGGCAATGTTCATCCCCTTGAAGTAGGGCCCCTGCCACCCGACGATTGCGATCTCGTAGAGGAGCGGGGTGTCGGTGCGGAGGATGTCGAGGATCTCGGGGTCGTAGACGAGCGGGATGCCGGCCGCGACTGTGGACGACGTGACTGCCCCCTTGCTCCGCTCCGGGGTCTCGCTCTTCTCAAAGGCTTCTGTGATCCGCTTTACGACGAATCCCTTTGCCGCCTCGCGGTTTTCTTTGCGGGCGAACTTGCTCTGCACGCTCTCGGTGACTCCGCCCTCGCCAGAGGGGGAGAAACCGTGGTTCTTCCAGAAATGCTGGTACACTTCTCCCGGGTCAGTGAACCCGAGGATCTCTGCGATTGTTGCCATTGCTCTCACGGTATGATAAAGTCGGCCTTTGCGGTCGACTCGGCGTTCTTCTGCGATTCCTTGATCTCACGGGCGACGACGATCCCCCGCGGCCCCTTGCTCCGGGTCGCGGCAGCCTTCGTCACGAGGGTCTTGATCTCGTTGAGGGACTTGAGCGCCTCGGTGATCGGGGCGAGCGCCTTGCCGATCTCGTCGGCGACGATCTGCCGGATCTGCGCCTCGTCGAGGACTTCGTAGGACTTCTCTTCCTCTTCGTCCTCTTCAGTCGGCTCCTCTTCCTGCGCTTTCTCCTCTTCCTCGCAGGATTCGGGCTGCTTTTCCTCTTCCTGCTCCTCTTCCTCTTCCCGCTCCTCTTCCTTCGGCTCTTCGCCTTCTTTGGTCTTGCGTTTCATGTCTTCTGGTTCCAGCCCCGCTTTGA
>NZ_JBHGXH010000158.1:0-1950 GCF_041936445.1 Candidatus Darwinibacter acetoxidans
CCCGTATTTCTGAGAGCCGGCACCGGTTGAGATCAGGCGATATCGGTATTTACAGGTCATCTATTCCGCCTCCCCCACTCATCAATCTCCTCCCAAAACCGATCCATGCGATCCAGCTCACGCCAAACCAGGAACATCGCCAATATTCCCGCTATCGTCAGCCCCAGCACGAGCTTCATCCCTATCGGCATGTCGCCACCTCCTAAATATCCGCATAATAAACCGCACCCCTCAAAACTTTCGTGGCCCGGCAATAGTCGCAATTCTCGCAGCCCTCTGAAACAGGAGTGCAGCCCGTCACCGGATTCCACGTCCGTTCAGCCCATTCAATGGTTGTGGTGTTCATGATTGTCGTCCCCCCTCAATCGCCCTCCGCGCCTCTTCAAGCGCAATCTCAAGCCTGCTGATGCTTGTCCGGGGTATGAGTGCCACGTCACCTGTCACGTGGTCCCTGCGACTCACCAGGATGTCAGCGGCATCGATCAGGTCGTCAATGGCCTGTTGGATGTTGTTCATCTCATCTCCGCCTCCCAATCAGGCACGCTCTGTGCCCAAAAATCGAATGGCAACCCTGCGATGTCCAGCCGTCTGTGCCGTCATATCGCGTATATGCCCGCTCCTCTATCTGATGGAAAACCTCCGCAGGGTCCTCCCCGCAGCCCGCGCACGACCCGTATTTCTGAGAGCCGGCACCGGTTGAGATCAGGCGATATCGGTATTTACAGGTCATCTATTCCGCCTCCTCGCTTGCTCAGCTCGATCCAGCTCACGCCATACGAGAAATAGCGCCAATATCCCAGCTATCGTCAGCCCCATCGCTATTGCCATCCCTATCGGCATGTTGACGCCTCCTGCTCCCTAATAACTAGTCCAGGCGTTCCTGTGATTGTTTCAGAATCCATTCCTCAAGCAGACCAGCCGGTATTCTAATGACTTTTTCGCCAACGCGTATTGCTGGAAAGTCGGCGCGTTTCGTTAGTTTGTAGACGGTCTTGACATTACAATTCAGCCAAGCCGGGCCTGCTACTTCATTCACGCTTAGCATTCGCCATGCTGTCCCATCGCTGCTCGATGGGCGCTCCATAAACCGGCAATTCCAACTATGCATCGCCTTCTCTTTGGTCGCATACGTGCCGCTCTCGGCCACGCAGCCCTCGCAGTAGACTGTGTATCCAAGGTGCCCAAGCCGCGCCTCTGGTATAACGCGAGCTTGTCCCCCACAAAACGGACAGCGCTTTATCTGCATGGCGACACCTCCTTTACGCTTTGCCTAGCGGCATCCCTATTTCTACGTAGCAGGGCGTGCAATAGAAATACCCCGTTGCCCAGTTAAGCGTCCCTTCTTCTCTCCGCACGTACTCGTCTGGCGTCATCTCATGCGCCTGTGCCGCACTAATATACTCAGCAAGCTCGTGTGGTCTCTTTCCGCACACCTTGCACCTAATGTTCATCCCTACTGGCATGTCGCCACCTCCTGCGCAATATATGTCGGTATCCCGGTAAGCTCCTGAATCTCGCGTTTAGCTCGTCCAGCATCGCAATTTTGGTCGCTCATATGCAGCAGCCAAATCCCCTTGACCTGGCTCAAGTCGTTCGCCTGCAGGAAGGCTTTGCCGTTTGCCAGGCTGAAATGACTCTCGATGAGCCTGTCTCTCAGCGCAAGCGGGACCGCGCCCGCGTCAACATTGTCCTCAAGGACGTCTTTGATGTAGTTGCATTCGATCATGATGTGTGTAAGGCCAGGAAACTTGTATCTGATGTAATAGGTGTCAGTGGCATACAGCAGTTTTTCGCAGGTCAGCGTCGAGAACACGAGAAATCCGAGCGGTTGATCCGCGTCGTGCTGAGTCTCAAATGGCATGATCATAAGGGTCCCGATCTCAAATAGATACTTTGCAGCTGCCATACGCACCCTATGCCCTGATACTCCCAAAGCCCCTGCCGTGCCCT
>NZ_JBHGXH010000159.1:0-2200 GCF_041936445.1 Candidatus Darwinibacter acetoxidans
ACACGCTCCGGTATCCTGGCGGTTACTACCTCGTCAAGGACGGGCAGGTCGTCGGTTCCGGGAGGGGTGAGGAGTGATCGAGGGCCTCCCCGACCTCACCCCGATCGCCGCACCGCTCGTGACGCTCGCGATCGGTTATCTCGCAGGGAGCCTCGTCTACCGCAGGGTTAAGGCGGCCTTCAACGAGGCGGTCGATCTCCTCATGACCATCCGCGACGCCTGGGAGGACGACGCGATCACGGAAGACGAGTTCAGCGCCATCGTCGAGCAGGCGGGCCAACTCGCGGACTCTCTCAGGGGGTGACGATGAAGAAGACCGCCGGGGAGGGGGTCGACTGATGGCCCGGACGAACGTCGGCGCGGCCGCGAAGAGCTCCGTCCGCCGCATCCGCTCCACCGAAAAGACACTCAAGGCGCTTGAACTCAGGAAGCGGGGGCTGAACTACACCCAGATCGGCAAGAAGTTAGGGTGCCACCGGAGCACCGCCTGCCGCTATGTCTTATCCGAATTGGAAAACCTCGCCGAGAGGTGCCGGGAGGAGGCCGTGTACGTCCGGGATCTCGAACTCCAGCGGCTCGACGAGCTTTACCTCATCGCCTACCGCGCCATCATCGACGGCTACGACCTCGCCGGGATTGACCGCTGCCTCCGCATCATGGAGCGCCGCGCGAAACTCCTCGGGATAGACGCCGCCGCGAAGGTCGATGTCCAGGGCCTCGTAGATATCCACTTCGATCGGGAGGACGAGAACTTATGATCACCGAAAAACGCGAACTCAAGAACGTCCCGCTCACCGACCTCATCCCGTATGCCCGCAACCCGCGCAAGAATGACCCCGCCGTGCAGCGGGTCGCCGCCTCGCTCAAGGAATATGGTCTCGTCAAGAACTCGATCGTCGTCGACGAGGATATGGTGCTGATCACCGGCCACACGACCATGAAGGCGATGCAGGCGCTCAAGTGGGCGACGGCCCCGGAAGTGACGCAGGTATTCGGACTCACGGAAGCGCAGAAGAAAGCATACCGCATCGCCGACAACAAACTCGGAGAACTCGCCGCATGGGACGATGAACTCCTCGCGCTGGAGTTAGATGACCTCAAGGTCCTCGACTTCGACCTCGACCTGACTGGGTTTGATGATAAGGAGCTCGGCAAGATCCTCGACGCCGGTAAGGAGGTGAGCGAGGACGACTACGAGCCGCCGGTCGAGATCGAGACTAGCATTCAGCGCGGCGACCTCTTCCGGCTCGGGCGGCACCGCCTGCTCTGCGGTGACGCGACGAGCGCGGAGGATGTGGGGCGGCTGATGGATGGGAAGAAGGCGGACATGGTGTTCACCGATCCGCCGTACAATGTGGATTATACAGGGAAGACCGCAGACGCCCTCAAGATCCAGAACGATAAGATGGAGGGGGGGGCATTCAGGGCGTTTCTCACAGACGCATTTGCCCGAATGATAGAATCATCCAAGCCGGGTGCGCCAGCATACGTCTGCCACGCTGACACCGAGGGATACAACTTCCGGGGGGCGTTCGTTGACGCAGGGTGGCTCCTCAAGCAGTGTATCATATGGGAGAAGCATCACTTTGTGATGGGGCGCCAGGATTATCAGTGGCAGCACGAGCCGATCTTGTATGGATGGAAGCCCGGATCGCACCACTTCTACGGCGGGCGCAACCTCACCACCATCTGGAAAGTCGACCGCCCGATGGCGAACCGTGAACACCCCACGATGAAGCCCGTGGCGCTGGTTGCACAGGCAGTGAAGAACAGCACCAAGTCCGGCGAAACCGTCCTCGACCCCTTCCTCGGGTCCGGCACGACCCTCGTCGCCTGCGAGCAACTCGGCCGCACATGTTACGGCATGGAGATTAGCCCGCACTATTGTCAGGTGATCATCGACCGGTGGGAGAAGCTCACCGGGCAGAAGGCGGAGAAGGTCGATGCCTGACCCCTCTTCTCTTATCGACGAGTGGGCCGAGGACCTCCTCGCGCTGCTCCGGCACGATCACCGATGGCAAAACCTCGCCGAGGGGCTGATGGGAGGTGAGCGGCCATGAAAAACAGATATCTTTATCTATTCTGGGCCCCCATATACTCCCTAAGCCAAATCGGAGGCTCCGACATGTCTAGACTGGCAACATTCCTGATCGCGGTCCTCGACGCGATCCGCGCACTTTTCTCCCCTACATCGCCTCCC
>NZ_JBHGXH010000160.1:0-42932 GCF_041936445.1 Candidatus Darwinibacter acetoxidans
GCCATCCATGGTTACGGGGTCAAAGGTGCCGGGCAGGTAGTTGGCCACAAGTTCCTCGGCGCTGGCATAGCCCGCGGCTTCATAGTTGACCGGTGCCACCCGGCCGTGGATCATATAGCCGTATTCCTGCTCAATGGGCAGATTGAAGATATCCGGAGCGTTCTGTGCCGAAAAGGCGGTGAGAACCAGATCGCCCATCTTGGCCGCCTCATTGACCACCCGCTTGATGGTCACGTTGGGATACAGCTTCTGGAACTCTTCGATATAGCGGTTTTCAATCATAGTACGGTTATCATCGGTATGTGTCCAGTAAGTAAGCTCAATGGTTTGGGCGTTCGCTAAGCCTGCAAACACCAAAGACAGCGCAAGTATTAACAGCACTAAACCTTTTCTCAAGAGAATTCCCCTTTCCTAAGAACTTTGCGAAACACAGCTTGCTGTTGTTCGTCCCGCCGATTCCCCCCTTTTCCGCCGAGTGTGTCCAGAAATTGCCAGGACACCACTAAGACCATCCTAGTACTTCTCCGCGGACCAGTTGATTCCTTCCTTTACATTTCCTTTCAATCCATGGTCAATTCTGGAAACAAATGAGACACCTATTAAGGTGTCCCCCGTTCCCGAAAGGTTTTGCAGCAGGTGGCTTCGCAGGAACCCACGGCTGTTTCCCCGTACTGCTGCACAATGCTCTGGGTATCTTCGTAGTCGTAGCTCTCCGGCAGCTTGGCCCCGAGCTCATCACTGGTGATGAGAATGCTCTGGGCGGCGCAGTAGTTGTCATCCCACCACTGGCAGTTTTTCACAGTGCAGTGGACTTCCATAGACAACCTCCTTCGGGTTGATTTCACTTCTATGGTTCCAAGTTGCCGGCTTCTTATACCCCAGCCAGACCTCTGCTGACCGCGAAAAAGGTGCAGCCTTGCGGCTGCACCCTGTGCAAAGGACGCCTAATCCCAGATTAATTAGAATGGTTGGTGCGAACAGTGGTGCCGTCTTGCCTGGAATCTGCTGCCATCGAGGATACCTTTGTAGCGCAAGTGAGCTGGAAAGCGTGCTGCTGATAACGATCATAGCCTTGGACCCAAGTAGTGCGCTCATGCGGACTAGGCTTTCCTTTGACCCGCAAACAGACAGCACCCCCTGGGGCTGCTGCCTGTACCTCTCTTCCACACTGCGCCTATCCACTCCTGCTTGGTTTGGAAACTTTAGCTTTATTTAAAGGACCCTTAGCATTCCCAACATCCCGCTTATCCTATTCCTCTACCTTGAGGGCAGGAAAACCACTTAGGCCCAGAAGCTCGGCCATGTGCACCGGGATATCTGTGATCTGCAGCGTGCCGCTGAAGCGCTCCGCACCTGGGCCAAAGGCATAGATCGGCACCATGCTGGCGGTATGGCCGGAGGTCGCCCAGCCGTAGGTCACCCCTTCGCCGGATGGATGTCCGCCGGTGATGGCCAAGCCCCCCGTTTCATGGTCCGCGGTTACCACCACCAAGGTACCAGGATTGGCCCGGGCAAACTCTAAGGCCAGCCCCACCACCTGATCAAACATGAGCAGCTCCCCCACCATCTCTTCCACGCTGTGGGTGTGCGCAGCCCGGTCGATGCGGGCCCCTTCGATCATGAGGAAAAAGCCCTGCGGATTGCTGCTCACCACCTCCAGGGCCCGCTGGGCCATTTCCAAAAGGGAGGGCTCGGTGGGCAGGCGGGTGAGCTCAAAGCTCATATCTCCCCCGATAAACAGGCCGATGAGCTTCATCCCCGGGGTGATCTCCAAGTCGAGAAGGGCGGCGCGGTCAGCCACAAAGGTGTAGCCCTCTGCCAAGGCCTCCTTGATCAAGGCATTGCCTTTGGGCTGTTTGGTGAAGGGGTTAATGCCAAAAGCATCTGCTCCACCCCCCAAAAGCACGTCGGGCTGGGCCTGCAGGATGGCCCTGGCGATATCCCGTTCGAAGGCCCGGTGGTCGGCGTTCACCAGGAAGGCAGCGGGGGTGGCGTCGGTCACCTTCACGGTGGTCACCAGCCCGATGCTCAGCCCCTGTTCTTTGGCTTTGAGCATGATGCTCTCCGCCGGCGTGCCATCGGGCAGGGTACCCAGCTTGCCGGTGTCGGTGCGAAAGCCTGTGGCCAGCGCGGTGGCCGCAGCCGCGGAATCGGTGACCAGATTGTTATTGGCAAAGTTCAGGGAAAAACCGGTGTAAGGCATGGTATCCAGATTCAGCACTGAACGGGCCCCATCTGCCAGGCTGAGCCGGGCCGCACTGATCTGGTTGATGCCCATACCGTCGCCGATGAGTAAAATCACGTTCTTAACTGGGGCCTGGGCCCAGGCGCTGACCGCAAATAAGAACATCAGGCTCAGCGCTGCAGCCCAAGATAGCCAGCGGGATTTGCCCATGCCTTTCATACCCAATCACTTCCCTTCCCCAAGTCTTCTTCTGTGAACTTAGACGGCGGCAGGAAAAAACCTTCCCCGCCCTGCCAGGGCAAACGCGGGAGGTAACCTTAAAGGTAACGTTTTATGAAAAAAATGAGCAGGAAAAGACTGGTTTCGCTGCGAAGATCGGACCGAACCGACGCTGGCCGCAACAGGACAGCAAACTAGATAGCGAGGTGGAGAAGATGAAAAGTAAACTGCGCACGCTCCTGATTGTTCTGCTGATTGCCCTGGTGGCAGCACCCGTATTGGCCTTCGAGCTTCCAGAAGGGTTTGTGTACGTCAAAGATGTCATCCCCACGGCGCGGCTGGATATCCGCTACTACACAGGATACAACTTCGTGGGCACCCGCATCAACGGTTACAATGCACCGGTGGCCATCCTCACCAGGGAAGCCGCGGAAGCCCTGAAGAAAGCCGCGGACATCCTGGACGAGCAGGGCTACTACATCAAGATCTTCGACGCCTACCGGCCGGTGCGCGCGGTGGAGCACTTTGTGCTCTGGGCCCAGGATCTGGAAGACCAGAAAATGAAAGCAGAGTTCTATCCCGACGTAGATAAAGCGCTCCTCTTTGACCTAGGCTATATCGCCCTCAGATCCGGCCACAGCAGGGGCAGCGTGGTGGACCTCACCCTGGTGTACAAAGATACCTTAGATGAGGTGGACATGGGAAGCTCCTTTGACTTCTTCGGTCCCATCTCCCACCACGGCACGGACCTGATCACTCCAGAGCAGGAAGCCAACCGCAACATCCTGCGGGATGCCATGGTGGCCGCCGGCTTTGAACCCTATCCCGAGGAATGGTGGCATTACCGCCTCATCGACGAACCCTATACCGACCAGTATTTCGATTTCCCCGTTGATGCGCCGGACTACGCGACCTGGCGGGGAGTCTTAGATGAAGCCATGGAGCAGGCCATTGCCCGGGCCCGCCAAACCATGAACGAAAACATCGGTGGACCCTTCGGCGCCGCCATCTTCGACCAAGAGGGCAACATCATCGTGGTGGCTTCCAACAGCGTCCTCAGGGACCATGACCCCACCGCCCATGCGGAAGTGAATGCCATTCGGGAAGCGGGCCGCCTCTTGGGCACCCACGATCTCTCCGGCTACATCCTCTATGCCACGGGCTATCCCTGCCCCATGTGCCTGGGGGCCACCATCTGGGCCAATATCACCCATGTGATCTATGGGGCCCGGCCGGAAGATGCTGAAGCCATTGGTTTCCGGGACGATTTCATCTACCGCTTCATTGAAGGCGGGCGCATCGACAGCTCCATCCTCCTGATCGAGGAATACGGGCGGGAAGAGTGCGTGCAGCTGTTTGAGGAATACGCGCAGAAGCAAAAACAACTTTACTAGGGGGTACCGCCATGGAGCATACGGGCTTGTTTGCAGACAGCCCGGTTAACCGCGGCAGGCAGGTGGAGCTGGATCTGGTCAAGGGCCTGGCCATCTTGTTTATGCTCCTGGTCCACTGCTTTGAGTCTTTTACCTCTCTACCGTGGGAACCGACTTGGCCCAACCGCTTGATCTTTTTCCTGGGTGGCCCACCGGGGGCCCCGGTGTTCATGTTTGCCCTGGGTGTGGGCCTGGCCTACACCCGCAAAAACACGCCTGGAGATCTGGCCCGGCGGGGCCTGCGCATCCTGCTTTTAGGCTTCGCCGTGGCTTTCTTCCGGGATTTCCTCAGTATGTATGTGCTGTACTTAAGAACCGGTGACCCCGCCGACCTGGCGGTGGGCATTGAAGAAGCTTTAGGCGTGGATATCCTGCCCTTTGCGGGGCTGGCCTTCCTCTTTTTCGCGGCGGCCAGTAAGCTCAAGTTCCAGAGCGTCCATTACGCCGCGGCGGCCCTGCTCGGCGCCGCGGCCAACCTGCTGCTCGCGGGGAGAGTTCTCTCTTCCCCTGCCTTGAATGTGATCGCGGGATTGATTTGGGGAACCAGCGAGTATTCCTGGTTCCCCTTTCTCACCTGGATACCGTATCCCATCGTGGGCTATCTCTTCGGGCAGCTCTTGGTGCGCTGCCGGGACAAGGCGCGCCTTTATCGCCTGTGCCTGGAAATCTCCCTGCCAGCTGCCTTCGCCGGCTGGCTGCTCTTCCGGCACTACGGCATTCCCATCGGCTGGGAGAACTACGACTACTACTCATACGTCTATTTCCACCACAATCTCCTGGGCAACCTGTTGTTCATCACCTTCGTTGTGGCCTGGATCAGCCTGTTCTTCTTCCTGGCCCCCCGGCTGCCGGGGTTTGTCGTTGCAACCCTCTCCCGCTGGAGCAGGAACATCACGGAGATGTACGTGATCCACTGGATGATCGTGGCCTGGTCCATGATCTTCCTGCTGCCGCCCCGTTCGCCTGCCTGGATTCTCACCTATTTCCTCATCCTCATCCCGGTAACAGACTGGGCAGCAGTGACTTACAAGGCCCTCAAGGGCAAGCTCTTTCCCCGGGCGCCGGCGGGCCGAGCCGCGGCCTAAAGTTCGAAGCTCTTCCCGGGCTCCAGCACCACCACGCGGCTGAGATCCTGGGCTTCCACAGCTTTTTTGAATTTCAGCGGGTCCTGTTTGATCGCGGGGAAGGTATTGAAGTGCATGGGGATGACCACCTGCGGGCGGATCATCTCCACTGCCTTCACCGCATCGGCAGGACCCATGGTGTAATAATCGCCGATGGGCAAGAGGGCCACATCCAACCCTTCATCCTTGAGGAACTGCATTTCCGCGAACAAACCGGTGTCCCCGGCATGGTAGACCTTCCTGCCGTCCATTTCCACCACAAAACCGCAGGCCAGCCCTCCCGTGACTCCGCTGCCGTGCTGGGCCGAGACCAGCTTGATGCTGCCGAAGGTTGTGGGCAGCTTCCCGCCAATATTACCCGCGAGGACCTCCAGCCCCTCAGGCTCAAAAAGCTCCCGGGCCACTTCCACCGTGGTGCAGATCACCGCCCCAGTCCGCTTGGCGATCTCCACCGCATCCCCCACATGGTCGTGGTGGCCGTGGCTGACCAGAATGAAATCTGCCTCCACTTCCCCTGCCTGTTTGCTGGCGAGGGGGTTTCCAGTCAAGAAGGGGTCGATCAAGATTTTCGTCTGGGCATCTTCCAGCAGGAAACTGGCATGACCCAAAAACTCAATCCTCATGAGCATCTTCCTTTCCTTATGGATTCTCAAAAGCAGCCGGCCTCAGCCTGTTCTTTGATCAGGCTTATACTTCGCCAAACGGCCCTTGGAACCTTTTTTGCCAGTCTGGCCCGGGTAAGCCCCGTTAAGGAAGGAAATCCGCGACGGTTGCCAGAAAACTACAGGCAGAGGGATTGCCAACCTAAAAAGGAGGTCTAGAATGCTTAGTTTTCCCCGTGACTTGTATGTAGATGTGCGCGTGGAAGAAGCAGTGGACACGGAAATTCGCTTCAAACAGCGTACGCTCCAGAGCCAGAAGGTGCGCCAAACCAAGGGGGCGCTGATCAGGGTGTTCGACGGTCAGCGCTGGTATTACAGCTCCACCACCGACGTGGACAATCTCCAGGCCCAGATTGACAGCCTGGCCCAGATGGCGGCGCCCAATCCCCGGATCCTCGATCACCCCCTGGTGCAGGCCTTTGAGGTGCACCGGGAGACGCTCCTCAGGTACAACCAGAACGCCGTTACCGACGTTCCCCTCCAGGACAAGCAGGCGCTTTTGGAAGGAATCCTGGAGGAAGTCACTGACCCGGCTGTGGTGAACCACACCTCCGCTTACGTGGACAACCGCACCGTCAAATCGTTTTACTCCTCTTTAGGAGCAGCGGTTACCTTTGACCGGCAGATCTGCGGTATCCGCCTCTCCTTGGACATCGCCTTTGGGGACAAGCGGGACCAAACAGTCATATCTAAAGCGGCCGACACCTTCGATGAACTGAGGGGCCTTAGGGAGTTCTTCCTGGAGGAAATGGCCAAGGACATTGCCTATGTGCGGGATGCCGAGCCGGTGGTACCCGGAGAATACCAGGTGCTGCTGAGCCCCGAGGCCACAGGCGTCTTCACCCACGAGAGCTTCGGGCATAAGAGCGAGGCCGATTTCATGCTCGGGGATGAAACGGTGAAGGCCGAATGGGCCCTGGGCAAGCGGGTTGGCCGGGATCTGCTCACCATCATCGATGACAGCACCGAGCTGGGCAGCGGCTACACACCCTTCGACGATGAAGGCACCCGGGGCCGGAAGACGGAGATCATCTCCGGGGGAATCCTCAGGGGCCGCCTGCACAGCACGCTCACCGCGCTGGCCCTGGGGGAAGAGCCCACCGGCAATGCCCGGGCGGTGAACTTCGAGTTTGAGCCCATCGTGCGCATGACCACAACCTACATCGCCAAGGGGGACCGGCCCCTGCAGGAGATCATCGCCGAGATGGAGCGGGGCATCTTCGTGGACACCGTCAAGCACGGTTCAGGCATGTCCACCTTCACCATTGCCCCCAGCCGGGCCTACCTCATCGAGCAGGGCAAAATCACCAGGCCTGTGAAAATCTCCGTGATCACGGGCAATGTGTTCACCACCCTGCAGGAAGTGGATGCGGTGAGCCAGGAGTTCAGGCTGGCCAGTTTCGTGGGGGGAGGCTGCGGTAAGATGGAGCAGTGGCCCCTGCCCGTGGGCTTTGGCGGACCGTACACTCGAGTGAGAAAGCTGCAGGTTCAGTAAAGGGGGCAGAGCTGTGAAACAGGAATTCATCACCATCAGGAACAAGGAAACCACAGCCCGCATCCAGGCCAGCCAGGTGGCGGCGGTGCGGATCAAGGATATCACCAAACAGGGCGTGCGGGTTTACCGGGACGGCAAGATCGGGATTGCCGGCGCGGTGGGAGATGCCCCTAAGGAGGAGCTCCTGCAGGGCGCGGTGGAAAACCTCAAGGCGGGTATTCCCTACCCCTATGAGCTCACGGGAAATCTCCAAGATCGGCGCGACTGCAACCCAGAACCCATGGGTTCCCAGGAGCTGTTGGAGCAGGCGGAGGCCATCCTCCAGGTGCTGGAGAAGGACTATTCCGACTTCATTTTCAGCGAATCCATCACCGCCCAGGAAGTCACCGTGCAGATGCAAAACAGCGAAGGGCTTGATCTGGAGTACAAAGATGCCTACTTCGCCCTCAGCCTCATGCTCAAAGAAAAGACCAGCGCCAATCTGGCAGATGGAGCGCTGATCTGCCACACCCGCAGCTTCGACCCTGAGAGGTTCTGGAGCTTCAACCGCTCTTTCCTGGAGGCCTACCGCAACAAGGTGGAGCTGCCGGAGGGCGATGTACTGCCCGTGTTCACGGTGGATATCGGTGTGATCTTGGACTTTCTAGGCAGGCACCTGCACGGTGAGCGCTTCGCCAAGGGCGGCTCCCTGTTCAGCGGCAAGCTGGGCCAGCGGCTCTTTGCGGAAAAGATCACCCTGGAGCTCAACCGGGATCCCCTGGAGATGGCCAGCCCCTTCTTCGATGCGGAGGGGGTAGTACTGCCAGGTGATCGCCTGGCCCTGATCGAAAACGGCAGGCTGGCCAGGGTGCTCACGGACAAGAAAACGGCGCAAAGCTTCGGCCTGGAGCATACCGGGGCGGCCCTGGGAGAATACGACGATCCTCCCACCATTGACGGGTCCCAAGCGCGCCACCTCTTCTTTAGGCCCGACAGCCAAAACGTCGCTGCGGCCCTGCAGGGGCGTCCCGCGATCTTCGCCCTGATCTGCTCCGGGGGAGACTTCACCGCGGACGGCAGCTTCGCCACACCTGTGCAGATCAGCTTCCTCTTCGACGGCGAGCGCCTTGTGGGCAAACTCCCGGAGTTTGCCATGCGCTCCAATCTGTTCAAGATGCTCGGGGAAGACTACATCGGCACCTTCGCCGACAGCCCCCTCTATTTCGGGGAAATCACCTGGCCGCTCCAGGGCTATTACATGACCATCGTCCGTTAACTCTCGTCCAGCCCCCGCTGCAAAAAACCGCTGAGCTCCGGCCCAGCGGTTTTCTTTGCAGGTCTAGTGCACCCACAGGGGCGCTTCTTTCAAAAGCCGGTACACCGCCCCTACATCGTGGGTGATGTAGCCTTGGATCCGGCCATCGGAGGCGGAAGCAGCGGCCCCCTCTTTGCGGTACTCATTGGGCGTTTTGCCCACTTGGTTCTTAAAAGCGCGGTAAAAAGATGTATCATTGGTGTAGCCGCAGGCTTGGGCAATGGCCGAGATGGATTGATCCGTCTGCCGGAGCAGCTTCTTCGCTTCCTTAATCCGCACATGATGGATGTAGTCATTGATGGAACAGCCCAAAACACTCTTCCCGAAACGGTATAAAGTACTGCGGCTCATCCCCAGCGTCCGGCAGATGTCCTCCATGGAGATGTCTTCAGTGTAGTTCTCGTGCACATAGCTGCTCAGGCGATCGAGGATATATGTATCGCTGTCTGCTGTGTCGACCGCGCCCAGAAAGCGCTCATCGTAGATGGTATGGGCAAAAAGATCCGCCAGCAAACGGAAAAACTCCGGGTGCATGCGGAATTGGTACCCCTTGCGCTTTTCATAGGCATACAGCCAGATCTTGGCCACGGGCGCGATGAGCCGTTCAGGGGGTATCCCCAGCCTCAGATCGGGATCAGCGGTGTTCAAGTAGAAATTGTAGATCCTGGAATCCTGGTTGCGGTCAAGCCTAAACACATTGGGACTGAACTGGAGGAAAAGGCAGATGTTGGGACGGGGACAAGAGGCGAAGGAGTGAATCTCCCGGCTGTTGATGAGCATGATGTGCCCCTTGGCCAAGGTATAGGCCACACCCTTGTGCCTGACCCGCACTTCCCCCTTAATCGGGGTCACCAGCTCGTAAGCCTCATGCCAGTGGGGGCAGGAACTCTCAATTGAGGCGGTAAAGCACTTAAACCCGATGGAAAACGGGTACTCAATCTCTTCGTAGAGACTGAAGGACTCTGCCACTGGCGGTTCACCTCCCTCTTCAGAGTCTCAGCCGCCTTTTCGGTGGGGGAAACGGGAGCAGGGCTCCCGTTTCCTCTCCTTAAGCTATTCTCCTCGTCCGCTCCCACCACCTGCCTAGGCAATGGTCACTTTCCCCTTGAGCAGGTCTTTGTCCGCACTGCTGGTGCCGATGTAGACCTCGTAGTCCATCTTTTCCAGCACCCAGTCGTTGATCTCCTCGTTGTAGTAGCGCAGCTTCTCGTAGGGGCAGGAAATGGTGACGGACTTGCTTTCGCCGGGTTCCAGCTCCACGCGGGCAAAGCCCCGCAGCACCTTCTTGGGCCTGTGCACCTGGGAGTTGCTGAAGCCCACATACATCTGGACCACTTCAGTTCCGGCCCGGCCGCCGGTGTTGGTTACGGTACACTCCGCGATCACGTTTTGGCCATCGGTGCTGAACTTGGCATCCTTAACCTCGAAGGTGGTGTAGGAGAGGCCAAAGCCGTAGGGCAGCAGGGGCTCGATGCCTTCCTTTTCCAGCTTGGTGTAACCGTGGTAGTAGTCGTAGAACTGCTCGGTGGTGTCCCATTCCACCTGGGGCAGGTGCTCTTCTTTGTAGGGAACCACGTAGGGCAGCTTACCGCTGGGGTTGACCTCGCCGAAGATGATGCTGGCCAGGGCCCGGCCGCCCTCCATGCCAGGATAGTAGGCCATGAGGATGCCGCTCACATCATCCTTCCACTCGGTCATCATGATCATGTTGCCGCCAATCATGACCACAACGGAGTTCTTGTTCACCGGTCCCACAGCCTTGATCAAGTCGATCTCGTGCTGGTGGAGTCCTAAGGACTTCACCCGATCGCCGCCGATGCCGCCGGTATAGGATTCCATCTGTTCTTCGGTGACGTATTCTCCCTCGTCATCGTGGTCATAGCCCACCACAAAGACCACGGCATCCGCTTCCTTAGCCAGCTTGCGGGCATGGTCGTGATCCTCTCCGCTGTAGTAGACCACTTCCACACTCTCGGGCACAGCTTCGGTAATGCCCTGCAGCGCGGTCACCACATACTTGGGGAACACCCGGCTGGAGCCGTGGTCGCCGATGACGCCCTTATCCGCCAGCTCGCCCAAGACCACCAGTTTTTTCAGGTTGTTTTTGTCCAAGGGCAGTACGTTTTCTTTGTTCTGCAGGAGGGTGATACCCTTTTCGGCAACCTCCCGGGCCAGGGCGATGTGCTCATCGCAGCCCACCAGGCTCATGTCATACTCCCTACCATCCGCCTCGGTAAAGGCCAGCAGAGTGCGGACAATGCGCACGGCAGCCTCATCGATCTTCTCTTCCGGTACCAGACCATCCCGCACCGCCTTCACCAGCTTCTCGCCGAAGTGGATGGTGCAGCACATCTCAATGTCCATGCCGCCATTGGCAGCCTCCACCGTATCCCGGATGCCCCAGATGAAGTCGCTGATCACAAAACCGTCAAAGTCCCATTCCCCCTTCAAGACCTGGTTCAGCAGGTAGTCGTGGTGGCCGCAGTGCACGCCCTTGTAGAGGTTGTAGGCGCTCATGACGCTGGCTGCCCCTGCGTCGATGCAGTCCTTAAAGTGGGGTAGGTAGACTTCCCGCTCGGTGCGCTTGTCGCATTCCACATTCACCTTGAAGCGGGAGATTTCCATGGAGTTGAAGGCATAGTGCTTCACACAGGCAATCACGTTCTCGGACTGCACTCCCCGCACCAAGGCGGAGCCCATCTGGCCCAAGTGGAAGGAGTCTTCGCCGTAGGTCTCCTGGCTGCGGCCCCACCCGGGGTTGTAGGGCAGGTTGATGCACACTCCTCCGAAGAGGTTGCCGCCCCAGGCCCTGATTTCCTTACCGATGGCCCGGCCCACCCGCTCCTCCAGCTCCACGTCGAAGGTTGCCCCCCTGAGCATGGTCACGGGGAAGCAGGTGCTCTGGCCCACACCGCAGACAACTCCCCTGGGGCCGTCGCAGAACTTCATGGCGGGGATGCCCTTTTCCTCAATGCCCCCCGCTGGATAGGGGATGTAGTTGTAGTGCTTGTTGGGATCCTCGGTCATATCCTTGATCATCTGCTCAAGCTGCACTTGGCCGCTCATCAAGGAAACCTTTTCTTCCAGGGTGAGCCCCTTAACTATTTCTTTAGCCCTTTCCGTGTAGCGGAGTCTGTACTCCTTCGTGCACTTCATAACCCTCTTTCTCCCTTCCTTTATAATTTTGGTATTGTTTCCCTAACCCATCAAGCGGTGGCTGCTCTCCTGCCCGTGGTGAAGCGGGCAGTCAAGAAGACCAGCCCAATCAGCATCAAGCCCTTGAGGCCTTCCGCCAGGGCGGCACTTACCCCGTACAAAGTGAGCCCGTTGACCAAAACCCCGATGGTCAGGGCACCAACGAAGAGGCGGTAGATCCTGGTGGGCATGCCGCCTGTGACGGGGACACCGCCGGTAAAGATGGCCAGCATTACTTCCAGTTCAAAGAAGTTGCCCATGGACACATCCACCCCGCCCACGCGGCTGAGGGTGAAAACCCCGGCGATACCGGCCATAACACCGCATAGGACGTAGGCGATGATCTTGATCCTTTCCACCGGCACCCCGCTGTTGCGGGCCTTGATCTCGTTTTCGCCGATGGCCTTGGAGTAGTACCCTATCTTGGTGTACTCAAAGAGGTAGCCGAAGATCAGCGTTAACAGAACCAGAACGGGGAACATGTTCTCGAAGTTGTACAGGTCAAAGAGCTTAAAGGGAACGTAGATGGGGCCTCCCCGGGTAAACACCGGCAAGAGTCCCCGGTAGGCAATGGAAAACGCCAGGGTACATGTGACCGAAGGAACCTTGAGCTTGCTGATGATCAGTCCGTTGAGCAGACCCAAGAGTGCCCCCAGGATGATGCTTGAGGGAAAGATAAGCCACAAACCGTACTTGTTCACCAAAATGGCGCTGATGGCGGCAGTGAGGGCCAGCACCGCACCTTGCGAGAGGTCGATACTGCCTTGGGCGATCACAAAGATCAGGCCCAGGCCGCCGAACATGTACAGCACCGTCTGGTTCAAGATGGAACGCAGGTTGTACGGCCGCCAGAACTTATCCCCGGTGAGGATGGTAAAGAGGAGAATCAGGCAGACCAGACCGGCAAACGGTATGATATGCTCCGCAGAGAGCTTCCTTGTTTTCATTAGATCATCACCTGCACTATGCGATGTTCGCTGAACCCTTCGGCGCGTTCGAAGATCTTGGCAACTTCGCCGTTTTTCATGATCAAAATGCGATCGGAGCAGCCGATGAGCTCCGGCAGTTCGTCGGAAATCAGGATGATTCCGATGCCCTGACCTTTGACCTCGGCAATCAATTTGTAGATGTTGGCGGTGATCCCCACGTCCACTCCCCGTGTGGGTGAGTCCAAAATGAGGATCTTGTTGGGGCGCGAGAGCCAACTGGCTAGGCTCACCTTCTGGCGGTTGCCGCCGGAAAGCTCAGCTACAGCCTGCCTAATCCCGCTGGCCTTGATCTCAAAGGCCTGCAGCTGCTCCTGGGCAAAGGCCTTCCTTTTCCGGGGGCTGATGAAACCCAGCCGCCCCGTGAAGGAATCAATGGAAGGCAGGCAGAGGTTGTCTTCTATCGTGGCCCGGACCATAAGAGCTTCAATATCCCGGTCCTTGGGCACGTAGGCAACTCCCCGATCGATGGCCTTGCGCAGGCTGTCCAAACGTTCCCCCGTCTCGGCCAAGATGACCTGTCCCTGGTCGGGCTTGGTCAGTCCGAAGAGAACCTTGCCCAGCTCGTGGATGCCCGAGTCACTCAAGCCGCCTAGGCCCAGCACTTCGCCGCGGCGGAGCTCAAAGGACACGTTGTGCAAAGCACCCTCCACACTCACTCCATCGACAATCAGCACCGGCTCGGCCTGATCCGTTTCCGCGGGGGTGTAGAAGTACGTTTCTTTGATCTCCCGCCCCACCATGAGGCGCTTGAGATCATCTTCCGTCGCCCCCTCCGCGGCCAGGGTGGCCACCTTCTCCCCGTCTTTGAGCACCGTGATGCGATCGCACAGGGAGAGAACTTCCCCCAGGTTGTGGGAGATGAATAGAATCAGCTTGCCCTGGGCCTTCAGCTTAGCCAGCAGCTGGTAGAGCACGGTGCGGTTGTTGTGGGAAAAGGCCGCGGTGATCTCATCCAGGATGAGGATATCGGGATCAACATGGAGAGCCCTCACCAATTCCACCAGCTTCTTTTCTTCCACCGTGAGGGTTTTGGCCAGCGCATCCAGGGGAACCGGCTCGATGCCCCAGGCGGCGAAGGCCTCCGCGGCAGCCTCCCGCATTTTCCGGAGGTTGATCACGCCGCGGTTTGCGAAGCGGTCGGTTTTTCCCAGGAAGATGTTTTCCGTGACCGTCAAGCCGTCCACCAGGCCCAGTTCCTGCACCACCATGCTGATGCCCTGGGCATTGGCGTGGGCAGGGCTGACAGGATCGTAGGGCTGGTTATCCTTGAACATCCTCCCTTGATCCCTGGTGTGAATGCCGGCCACCATGGACATCAGGGTGGATTTCCCGGAACCATTCTCCCCGATCAAACCGTGGATTTCACCGGCCCAGAATTCCATGGAAACATCCACAACGGCGCGGGTGGGTCCAAAACTTTTGGAGAGGCCTTCCACCTTTAAGGCGACTGTCTGATTGGCTTTTTTCTTTGCATCGGTCATTTTACGACACCCTCCTCGCCCCGCATGGACACAACGGTCACTGCAATTACTAGCGCACCAAGTACCACTTCCTGCCATGTCCCGGAAGGAACGCCCAGCAGAGTCAAGGCGTTAAACAGGGCGGACAGGGAAATGGTGCCCAGGACGACACCGATCACCACGTTGAAGATGGCGCCCATGGAAGTGGCGATGAGCACGGCGGTCAGGGGTTGGAAAATGGTGCTCACCGTGGTCAGCCCTGTGCGCGGCAGCAGCTGTCCCACGTAGCTTTGGTTGATCGCGGAGCCTAAGCCGATGAACACGCCGCAGACCAGCATGCCTAAGAACTTGGCCCGGTCAGGATTGATGCCCATTTCCTTGGTAACCCGCAGGTCACTGCCTACTGCCCGCACGTTCAGCCCAATGCTGGTGCGGCAGAAGAGGATATAAGCAGCTATGAGGCCAGGTATCAGCATCAGCACGTTCACGGGCAGCTGCCCCAGACCCCGCAGCTGAGAGCCTAGACTGACCACCATCCCGCCGCTGCGCACCGCGGCGTTGGAATAGAAGGCGCCGATGGACTCGTAGATCATGGCCATGCCCAACCCGGCCACCCAGGGCGGAATTTTGGTCTTCAGGAACACGAGGCCGTTGAGGGCCTGCAGAGCCACGCCCGCGGCAAGGCCCCCCAGGATCAACCCGGCGTAGCCAAACTTCAGGCCGAGGATTCCCGCGAAGTTTGAGGCCAGAACCACGATGGCGCCGATGGAAAGATCGATCATGCCGCTGGTGAAGGAGAAAATCAGACCCCAGGTAATGAAGGTGGGGATAACAGCGTGGGAAACGATGATGCCCAGGTTTCTCCTGGTGAGAAACCTAGAGCCAGTGGCGAAATGGATGATGACAAAGATCAGGAGCAGCCCGGCTAAAACCAGAATCTGCTGCATTCTTCTGGTGCGCAGATGCTGGAGCATGGGAACCCCCACTGTTTGTGCTTTCCTATCCATGAACTTCAACCCCTTTGTAAAAGGGGGCTGCCAAAGGCGCAGAGCGTGTTTGGCAGCCCAGCTGTGGTGCTAGAAGCCGTACCGTTCTAGATCTGCTTCGGTGATTATGCCTGCTTCAAATTTGTCCCTGATCCGCTGTTCAACAGAGTAATTGGCCAGTAAGGTTTCGAACAGTTCTGCAGATGCTTCTGGGTTAAACTTCACGCTCAGGTTCCTGATCTCGTCGGGAGTGAAGGGCATGTTGTCCAGCCACTGCTCCTCGTAGGCCTTGTACTGGCCGGCCTCCAGCACGATGATGGGTACATGGAATACCGGTGCCTGCCCGTTGGCATCCTTGAGCGGATTGCCTTCCAGGAAGTTGTGGAGCAGAGCCACTGCCAGGCCGGAGTTGATCCAGTGTGCTCCGTTGGCGGCAGTGATCTTGCCCTCCTGCAGACCTTCCAGGATGGGGGGATCAAGGTCGGTGACGTAGTACTGGATATCCTGGTCCCCATACTTTTGGAGTACTTCCATGGTGGCCACTGCCGGCTCACCGGAAGTGGTGTAGACAACCTCAACATCGGGGTAAGCCACCAGCAGGTCTTCGCTCTTCTTCAAAGCCTCGGCCCGGCCGCCTGTGGCCGCCCAAGCGATATCCAAAACCTTGCCGCCCGCGGCCTCAAAGGCATCGGTAAAGCCCTTCACCCGGGCTTCGTGGGTGGTGTCGCCCCGGTTGCCGGTGACCAAAACTGCGGTTTTTGCCCCCGTGGCAGCGGCAAACTCCCCGATGGGATAGCCGGCGTCGTAGTCATCTTCTCCCACGGCACCGACGAAATAGGGGTTGTTGCGCAGATGGGCCAGGGTCTCCGGTGTGGGCAGGTGGTCATACAGTACGAAAGGTACCCGAGCATCGGCGCACATCTTGCCCACAATGGCAAAGGTGGCGTCGGAAAGGCCAAAGTAGATGATTCCATCCACTCCCGAAGCGATCAAGTTCTCCACGTTGGCGATGGACTTCTCGATGGTACCCTCGTCGTTCACCACCATCAGCTCAGCGCCCAGGGCTTCAGCCGCGTAGACCGCGAAGTTTTCCAAGATATCCAGGCAGTAGACGCCGGACAGGGCATTGTTAAACCCGATCTTGTAGTCCGCGGCCAGTGCGCTGGCGCTGAGCAAGAAAACCAACAACAAACAAATGGACAGCCTTTTCATGCTTCTCTCTCCTTTCTTTTGTTGTCTGTCCTGTTACTCGCCTTCCTTCGTTCCCTTATCTAAACGATCACTAGGCATGGCCCCGGGTTTCCACGCCCCAGTATCGGTATGGTTTTCACAAGGAAACCACAGCTGGTTGTAACGAGGCGTAAGGTGATTGTAAAGGCGAAAAAGACCTGTTCATGCCCTAAATTCCATGGCTTCCATCTTTATGGTACCTTACAGCTAGGCAACATTGTTTTCAATTTGTGTCATTTTGCCTTGCGGATTGTTTCAAACTTTACACCCAGCCTTTACTTCTTACGAAATTCGCACAAAGGCAGGGTTTGCAATGAAAAAGCCAAGCCCTTCCGGCACTTGGCCGGTGGGCTTGGCAACTCCCACTTGCTCAGAAGCATAGTCGGCGCGAGCGAAGGCAGTAGGAAAACAAGCCTGACTGCCGAATAAGCGAAAAAAGAGGGATTGGTCAATCGGGCCCAGACCTGCTGGGAAGCCGAAAGCCAACCCCTCATTCATTGACTATTAGGATATGCATTTGCACCAATAGTATACACACGTCCCCAGTTAATGTCAAAGCCATGATTGTGGGAATCAGCATCGAACGGCTAAAGATGTACTAGAGAATCTGCGCCAGGAAGCGCTTGGTGCGCTCGTTCTCCGGTGCGGTGAAGAACTGCTCCGGCGGGGCTTCTTCCACGATCTTCCCCTCGTCGAAGAAGATCACCCGGTCCGCCACCTCCCGGGCAAAGCCCATTTCATGGGTGACCACGATCATGGTCATACCCCCTTGGGCCAGCCCCTTCATGACATCCAAAACCTCGGCGATCATCTCCGGGTCCAGGGCTGAGGTGGGCTCGTCAAAGAGCATCACATCGGGCTGCATGGCCAAGGCCCGGGCAATGGCCACCCGCTGCTTTTGACCTCCGGAGGTGGCCGCGGGGTACTTATCCGCCTGGTCCCGGATGCCCACCTTAGCTAGAAGATCCAGGGCCAGCTCTGCGGCCTCTTCTTTGGGCATCTTTTTCACCTTGATGGGGGCCAAGGTGACGTTCTCCAGCACAGTCATATGGGGGAAGAGGTTGAAATCCTGGAAGACCATGCCCACCTTCTTGGCGATTTCCGTGGACTTGGTCTTGGGATCATGAACCGGCAGCCCGCCCACATAGATTTCTCCCCCGTCGATCTTTTCCAAACCGTTGAGGCAGCGGATCAAAGTGCTCTTCCCGGAGCCGCTGGGCCCGCAGATCACCACAACCTCCTTCTCCCGAACCTGGAGGCTCACGCCCCGCAGAATCTCCAATGTGCCAAAGGATTTATACACATCCCGCACATCAACGATCACTCTGGTCAGTTCCCCTTGCTTCATCATCCTGCTCCTCTGATTGATTAGCTCTTTCCGCTCATCCTATTATAGCTCTTTTCACCGCCCCCGCGCCAGCAAAAAAGCAGGCGGGCCCTTCTGCCCGCCTTGTGCTGGGGTTAGTCCAAGCTCATGAGCACCGCATGGTTGGGGCTGACCTGCACTAGCCCCCTCCCCCGGTTGGCGCTGTAGAATTCTTCGATCTCCCTGCTCACCTGCTCAGGGATAAATCTCTCCTTGGGATCCCAGCGCCGCCCAATATCCGGTACCGAGCGGAAGAGCATGCGGGTGTAGGGATGCACGGGGTTGTGGTATACCTCGTGGGTCGCGCCCTGCTCCACCAAACGGCCCCGGTGCATGATCATGGTGTAATCGCTGATGTAATAGCCCAGGGCCAGATCGTGGGTGATAAACAACACAGACATGCCTGTGGACCGGCAGATGTCCACCAGGAGGTTGAGGATGCCCATGCGGGTGGAAGCGTCCAGCATACTGATGAGTTCATCGGCCACCAAGATCTCCACATCCAGCAAGAGCGCCCGGGCTATGAGCAGCCTCTGCAGCTGGCCGCCGCTGAGCTGATGGGGGAAATGGGCCAGGGTCCTCTCGGGATGGAGGTGCACCTTGAGCAGGGCCTCCCTGGTGCGGGCTTGGCGCTCCGCCGCGGGCAGCTCCGGGAAGAACACATCGTAAATCTGGTCAAAGACCCTGTCCACCCTGAAGAGGGGATTGAAGGAGGAGAAGGGATCCTGGAAAATCCCCTGCACCCGGCGGTAGTACTCACAGCGCTCCGCCTTCCCCCGGATGGTGGCGATGTCCCGGCCGTGGAAGTAGATTTTCCCCGCGGTGGGGCGGAGCAGCTTCAAAATCATGCGGCCCATGGTGGTCTTGCCGCTTCCGCTCTCGCCGATCAAAGATAGCACGGTGCCGGGATACATCTTGAAGGAAACGTCCTGGACCGCGGTGGTGTAGCTGCGGAAGAACACTCCGCTTGAGAAGATCTTGGTGACCTGCTCCACGGACATGATGGGATCTTTCTTATGCTCAGCCAACCCGTTCCCCTCCAATCTCCCGGTGGTGCCAGCAGGCAATGGTGTGTTCAGGCGTAATGGCCTCGGTCACAGGGGTCTGCTCGCAGCGCTCGGTGCGGTATGGGCACCTCTCCCTAAACCGGCAGCCCGGGCCAATCTCCAAAAGCTCCGGCGGCGTGCCCTTGATGCCCTCCAGCCGCTGGTCCTTGACCTGTACCCCCACCTTGGGCAGGGAGTTGAGCAGAGCCTGGGTATAGGGATGCCGGGGCTCATGGACGATGGTATCCACGGGGCCGGCTTCCACAATGTGCCCGCCGTACATGATCAGCAAGCTATCGGCGATCTGGTACAGGATGGCCAGGTCGTGGGTGATGAAGATGGCAGAGCCGATAATCCCCTCGTCCCGCAGCTGCACCAGGAGGCTGGCGGCGAAGCGCTGGGAGCTCACATCCAGCGCCGAGGTGATCTCATCGGCTATGATCAGTTCCGGATTGAGGATGGTGGAAACAACCATAATGGCCCGCTGCTTCATGCCCCCCGAAAGCTCAATGGGATACTGATCCAGCACCTTGGGATCTAGGTTCACAAAGCGCAGCCGTTCTTCCACCTTGGCCCAAAAAGCCCGGTCGGCGGGGATGCCGTGTTCCCGCACCAAGTCAGCAACGAATTCGCCCAGCTTCTTGGTGGGGCTCAGGGCGTCCAGTGCGTACTGGGGGATGATGGAGATCTTGCGCAGCCGCAGCTGGCGAAACTCTTCCCTGCCCATGGCCATGATATCCCTGCCCAGGAACAAAGCCTGGCCGGAAATGTGGGTCAGGGGCGGTTTGCGCAGCATAAGCGTGTGCGCTAAAGTGCTCTTGCCGCAGCCCGATTCCCCCGCGATACCCACAATCTCGCCCCGGCGCACCTGGAACGATACTCCATCCACCGCTTTCACATCGCCCTTGAGGATGCGGTAATAAGCCCGCAAATCCCGTACATCGAGAATCACTTCTGCTGCCATGGCTACAACTCCCTCAAACGCGGATTGAACACTTCATCAAGACCCGTGTTGATGAAGTACAGCGAGACAATGAGCAGGGTCAAAATGAGGCCGGGGATGATCGTCCACCACCACATGCCCAGATGCAGGGCATTCCAGTTCACGGCGTTTTGCATCACCAGTCCCAGGGAAATCCCCCGGGTGGGGCCCAAACCCAAAAACTCCAGGCCCACCGAGGATAGGATGGTGCCGTTAAACTGGAGGATGTAGACCATAAACACGTAGGAGAACATGTTCGCGGCGATATCCTCCCGGATAATGCGGAAAACCGGTGCCGCGGAGATCCGGGAGAGATTGACAAACTCCTGGCTCTTCAAAGACAAGGTCTGGGAACGCACCGCCCGGGCAGTCCAGGGCCAGGCGGTCGCCGCCACAATCAGGGATTGGGTGACAATGCCCCGGTAGGGCAGGTAGGCGGAAAGGATAATCAGCAGGGCCAGGGAGGGCAGGACCATGAACATGTTGGTGAGCATCATCAGCCCCTCATCGGGTGCCCTGCCGCTGAAAAAACCGGACACAAAGCCCACCACCAGCCCCACCGCGGAGGCGATGGTACCGGCCAGAAAGCCCACCAGCAGGGTGGAACGCAGCCCGTACACCACCTGGGTGAACACGTCCCTGCCCATGATGGTGGTACCAAACCAGTGCTCCTTGGAGGGGGGCCGGTAGCCAGGTCCGGCGAACTCCTCGTAGCCGTAGGGAGTGAACAGGGGCCCGAAAATCGCCAGGGCGACGATGGCCAGGAAAACCACAACACCGAAGATGACCTTTTTGTTGGTCACGGCGAAATACAGGTTTTCATGCCGCTTCCAAAAACCCTTAGCTGCCATCGTTACACCTCCCCGGCATAGGAATGGCGCACCCGCGGATCGATGATCATGTAGATGATATCCACGGTGAAATTCGCCACCAGCACCATAATGATCAAAAACAAGAAGCAGCCCTGAATGAGGAAGTAGTCATTTTGCTTGATGGCCTGCACCATGAGGTAACCCAATCCCGGGTAGGAAAAGACCATCTGGGTGAGGACCGCCCCGGAAACAATGGTCCCCAGGCTGATGGCCAGCCCCGTAACCTGGGGAAGAAGGCCGTTGCGGAAGCCATAGCGCCTGATCAGCCGCTCGCTCGCGCCCAAGGACTCCATGTACTTGGCGTAGTTGGTATTGGTCTCGTAGATGATCATGTTGCGCATGCCGATGGCCCAGCCCCCCAACTGCACCAGGAACAGGCTGAGAAAGGGCATGAACCAGTGCATGAAAAAGTCCAGGATGAACGCCCAGTTCCAGCCGGGCCGCATGGTGGCGCTGTAAGCGTGGCTAGTGGGGAAGATACCCAGGACAATTCCCAGCAGATAGGAGACCAGCAAGGCAAACCAAAAATACGGGGAGGAAGTGAGGAAGTAAAAGACCGGCATGAGGAAGTTGTCGGCCTTTTTGTTTACTCCGGAAGAGGCCCCCAGCTTGTTCCCGATGATCCAGCTGAGGATGATGGCCGGCACCAGAATAATGATGTCGTAGATGATGGCTTCGCGAATGATGTTCATAACCGGTTTAGGGTACTGGCTGATGCTGATGCCCAAATCCCCTGCAAACAGCGAACGCCAAAAGCCGAAGTACTGCTGGAGCAGGGGCTGATCCAAACCGAAGGTTTTCACAAAAAAGCTCTCCAGGATTTCCCTGCCCCCTTCGAGGAACGAAAACCGGGAAAGCAGCATGCTGATGGGATCTCCCGGCGCAAACCGCGGGACAGCCCAATTGAGCGTCACGGCAAAGAAAAAAGTGATGAGATAGATCACGATCTTCCGTGTGAGATAGCGACCCATGGTTACCCCTCCCTGTTGGGCAGACTGGTGTGGTTGGTGAAGTCCCGGCGGAAGCCGAGTTCCGCCGGGACAGCACTAACTGGAGTTTGCTGTGTTACTGTACGGGCTGGAGGTTGATGAGCATCTCGATGCCGCCGAACTGCCACTGGTTAGCCCAGGTGCAGGGGTAGCCCACTGGGTTGTTTTCCGTGGGCCAGTTGGTCCAGTACTGGGAAGTGCTCTGGGCCCACAGACCGTTGAGCCAGAAGGGGATGGAGGGCATCTCCAGAAGCAGGATCTTCTGGATCTCAGATGCCACTGCCAGCGACTCTTCGCTCATGGGCGGCAGCTGGTTGAACTTGAAGATCAGATCGAACAGCTCTTGGTTGTCGTAGCGTCCGAAGTTGCCTTCTGTGACATGGGTGCGGTTGATGTTGTGGTTAGCCACCCAGTTCCAGTAAGAATACGGCGAGCCGGAAATACCGCTTCCGTAGTTGTTGATGCACATGTCGAAATCACCGGTCTGGATGCGGTCGTTGTAGACACCGGCATCGGGGAAGGCCGGGTTGGCGTTGATGCCAATGGCCCTAAAGGCTTCGGAGATGATGCGGATGGATTCCATCCAGTCGGTCCAGCCAGAAGGCACGATGATCTCGAAGGACATGGGGCTGCCATCGGGCATATCTCTCCAGCCATCGCCATCGGCGTCCACATAGCCGGCCTCATCCAGCATCTGCTTGGCGATCTCCGGGTCATACCAGAAGCCGCACTCTTCAGCCACCTTGGCATCCCTGTAAGCCGTCCAGCCGCCAAAGAGGCCGGTGGGGTCAGCCACAGGTACCATGTGCTCGAAGACGCGCTCTACGATGATCTCCGGATTGACCGCGAAGGCCAGAGCCCTGCGGAACTTAGCATCATCCATGGGCTTCCGCTGAGCATTGAGGAAGAGCAGAGCCACGTTGGCGGAGATCATGTAGGGCGGTCCATCATACCAGGTGGTAAGTCCGTAGAGGTCCTTGATGGCAGGTACCCCAGGGATGAAGTAGTTGCTCAGATCCAGCGTCCGCTGCATGAGCATGCCCAAAGCCACGTTGTTTTCGTAGATGATCATGTCCACGATTTCCTTGGGTTTGGGCTGTCCGAAGACTGCATTGCCCCACCAGTTGTCGTCGCGCACCCATACGTTGCGGTCGGGACCAGCCAGGAGCTTCTTGTAAGGTCCGCTGCCGATGGGATCGTCGTTGGTGATCACCATCAGATCTTCCCCGGGTACATCCTTCCAAATGTGCTTGGGCAGGATGGCCCGGCTGTACATCTCAATCTGCCACTCTTGGTAGTTGGGGTTTTCAAAGACGAACTGGACGGTGTAATCGTCCACAGCCTTTACTTCGCGCAGCGTACGCCAGATGGGAGTGTAAGTGAGGTTGTTATCCCGAGCCAGTTCGTAGGTGAAGACCACATCTTCTGCAGTGAGGGCGTGGCCATCGGAGAAGTAGATGTTGCGGCGCAGCTTGACTTCGAACACGTTGTCCGAGATCCAGCCTCCGCTCTCCGCCAGCCAGGGCTTGTGCTCGTTGGTGAGGGGACTGTAGGCAAAGAGTGTTTCATAGACCAACCCCAGCGTGCCGTTGGCGTTATTGGCATACAGGGGATTCCAGCTGGTGGCCTGAGCCCAGGTTCCGCCGCCTACAATCAGTGTTTCATAGCGCTCGGCTGCCCAGGCTGCGCAGCTCAACACGAACAACAAGACAACAGCCAACACGATCCATCTTGCCTTCATGCATCACACCTCTCCTTTAGTGTTTTATGTCTAAATCCCTTGCGGGATCAGGACACCCACACCGAGCACGGAAAGTGGGCAGCTGGATAAATAATTATTGGCAAAGTTAAAATAGCAGCATGTTTTTATTTATACATTCTGTTTGCAGCAGTCAAATCCTTCCCAATGGACAAATTGTTCACAACTTTCCCTGCTTACGCCCTTGGGGCGGCGCCGTCAAAAAAGACCCGCGGGCACACGACCGCTGGGCCTTTACGCTGGCTTTTGGCGAACTATTTACATCAAGAACTCCCTAATCTCATTGCGCCGGGAGATTCCCAGCTTGTTGAAGATCACCGAGCTTACTTTCTTCACGTAATTGTAGGAGTAATGCAGGTGTTCCGCGATTTCCGCGTTGGTGTAGCCCTGGGCCATGACCTTGGCCACCGCCAGTTCGGTGTCATTGAGCTTGCTGCGCAGGGATTCCACCTTTTCCGGATCCAGGCTGCGCACCTTTCTGCTTTAAGCGGGCCAGCAGGATTTCCTTGACGAAGGGTTTGGTGATGTAGTCCACCGCACCCGCGGTCAGGCCCTTCAGCTCATATTCCGTCGCGGTCAGTCCGGTCAAGAAGATCACCGGGATGTCCGGATCCAGCTCCTGGAGTTTGCGCAGGGTGGCGTAGCCGTCCATTTTCGGCATATCGATGTCCAGCAGGATAATATCCGGCCTGGGTCCGTTGGCCACACAGGATACAGCCTCCCAGCCGGAGCGGGCCAGCATAACCGTGTATTCAGATTTGAGGAGCTGCTCCGCCATTTTGAGCAGCATTACATCATCATCAACCACTAAGACTCTAGACACGTTTCCACCTCTTTCAAACCAGCAATGACCCGTTCCCAGGTGAACATGAGCAGGGACACGGCCTCTTGGGCATACTGGGTATCCCCCCGGCGCAGGTGCTCTTCCATGGTGGCAGCTTGCTGGGACAGCTCCACTGCGCCGATGGCCAGCGCTTTGCTCTTGAGGGAATGGATAACGTAGAGCAGATTCTCGAAGTCCTCCGCGTCCATCAAGGCGCGGATCTCTTCCCTGCCCTCGTCGGAGTGCTCACGGAAGATCTGGCTCAGGGCTTTGTACTGCTCCAGATCACCATTGACGTATTTCAACCCCTCCGTTACGGAGACACCATAGGGCAGGAGCGTCCGGTGGAGTTCCGCCTCGATTTGGGCATCGACCATGGTGCGCCTGGGCTTGACCTCCACCACCTCCTTGGGCAGCAGCTGCAGCAGCACCTGCTGCAGCTGGTTCCAGATCAAGGGCTTGGTCAAAAAGGCCGCAAATCCCGCCTCCATTAGCGTCTCTTTGGTCCCGGGCAGGATATTGGCGGTCACCGCGACCACGGGCGTGTCGATCCCCCGCTGCCGCAGAAGCCGTAAAGTCTCCAGTCCGTCCAGCTCCGGCATCATGTAATCCATGAGGATCAGATCGTAGCTGTGGCGCTCCGCGAGGGCCAGGCACTGCCGGCCGCTGAGGGCGGTGTCCACCTGCATCAGGCTTTCTTTCAGGAGAGTCTTGGTCACCTCCAAGTTCTCCTTGTTGTCATCCACAATCAGCACCTTGGCCGCGGGCGCCACAAAGCTTGTCCGCTCTAAAGTCACCGCAGCCTGCTGGGATTCCCACTGCCCCAAAGGCGTGGGATCCACCACGTCTTGGGGAATCTCCACCGTAAAGGTGCTGCCGTAGCCCACTTTGCTCTCCACGTAGATCTTGCCGCCCATCAGTTCGGTGAGCTCCCGGGCAATGGCCAGTCCGAGGCCCGACCCTTCGATGGCCCTCTGGGCTGCCGCTTCCGCCCGGGTGAAGGATTCGAAGAGGCGGTCCAGATCGCCTGGATCGATGCCGATCCCCGTATCCTGCACGGAGATGCAAAGCACCGTCTGGCCCTCCACCTCCTTGCAGCTGACTCCCAAGGTGACAAACCCCTCGTTGGTGTACTTCACGGCATTGGACAGGAAGTTGACCACCACCCGCTTGATGTGGAGGGAGTCGCCGTAAAAGGCGCTGGGCAGATTGCGGTCCACCTGGGTCTGGAACACCAGCCCTTTTCTGGCGGCGCTTTCCCGGCCAATCACCACCAGGTCAAAGATGAGGTCCACCGTCTTGTAGTTCTCCTCCATGAGCTCCAGCTTGCCCGATTCGATTTTGGCCAGATCCAGGATGTTGTTGATCAAGCTGAGCAGGGTCTTGCCCGCGATCTGGATGTTCGAGGCGTAGCGGCGGATCTGATCGGAAGTGCTTTCCCTTAGGATCATCTCATTCATGCCCAGGATCACGTTGATGGGTGTGCGGATCTCGTGGCTCATGTTGGTCAAGAAGGTGGTCTTCACCTTGCTCAAGGCCAAGGCTTCCTCCCGGGCCCTTTCCAGTTCCCGCTGCTGTTCATAGTTGAGGCGGATGTGATAGTGCATGATGATGCCCAGGGCAATGCTCACAGTGACGAAGGAGAGGACCACATCCTGGAGCCTGCCGATCTCGCTGTCGAAGTGCCGGATATAGGTGGGGTAGAGGTAGGCGAAAACGCTGATTCCCACATAAAGGGCCAGTTCCAACCCTGTGACGATGCAGGCCAGGCGCCCCCTGAGCATAAACACGGAAATGGTCACGGCGAACACGAAGAACACCGGCATGCCGCCCCGATACCCGTCCGAAACGAAGAAGGCTGCGGGAAAAAGGATCATGAAGATGCAGATCACGGTCAAAAGGTAGGCGAGGCGGTAGTTCCGGTCCGGCGGGAAAGATAGAGGAGTCCAAAGGAAACTGCGGCCAATGCCATGTTCACCAGGAAATGCACGGGCCCTGCCCCTGTGAGCACAGTTCCGGCGGCCATGGTCAAACTGATGACAATGCCGCCAATGGCCAGGAGGTTAAACAAGCGCTCCCTTAAATCGAGATGCCTTCCGAAAAACTTCTCCACGAATACCTGCCTTACCGCTTTCATGGCCTTACCCCATTTTTGGGAAAATCTTCTTATAGATAATCTTACACCAACTTAGCCAGGGTATAAAGCCTCCCGGGGCTACCTCTCTCCTGAACAGGGGAAGCAGCCCGAACCGTGCCTGTGTTCGAGCTGCTTCCCGGTGACCTTGGAGAGATCATGAAGAGTTGTTGGCACTGTCTTGCTCTGCTGCCTCCGGCTAGCAGTCGTCAACACCTCAACCTTCAGCAATACTTGCAACTTCAGGTTCTACGTGAATCAGCTCCTTGGTTCCATCCTCATGTACCCGCACAGTGGTGATGTAAACCGGCAGGTCCTGATCATCCTCGGTAAGTTCCACTGCGGTAATCGACTCGCTGCGCGTGTCTGCGGTGGCATCCACAATCACCTTAACCTGGGCCTGGATCGGTTCCGCAATATGCCAAGCCGATATCCAGATGTGGTAATCCCCCGGCGTCATTTCCTCTAAGTATAAACCATCCCAACCCCTTGGACCATAACCATCCCAATCGAGAACAGGGTTCTGGGCAGGGCCTTCGCCGAAGTCCTCCGGCTGTGACCAGTAAGAGAGGTGGCGGTCTTCGGTGTACCAATCGAAGACATTGCCCTCGTCGCTCTCCCGCTTAAACAAGTGCAGATCCAGGTCGGCATCCTTGTCCCAGCTCAGCAGCACCCGCAAATCCAAACGCTCCACGTCAAAATCGATGGTGTACAGTTTGCTGGTTCTGGCCCAGCCTGCGCTGTCCCAGACCCGCAGCTGCACGGTGTTGGTGCCCGGCTCCAGGGGCAGTCCTGCGGCCCCCATCCACATCTCCCGGTACAGCGCCGAACCGATGACGACTCCGTTGAGCACCGCCTCCACAGAGTCAATCTCCACAGCATCCGGGTCGGCAAACAAGAAGCGCAGGTAGTAGAGGATTTCCGCCCGGGGCGCGGTGGTGCCCTCACCGGCTTTCAACACAGCTCCCTCGCCATCAACGAAATGGAAACCACTGTCCCTGAGCACCGGAAGGGGCGACACTAAACCCACATCCACGGTGCTGTCTTTCCTCAAGTTCAGCTGAACAGAGGCGGGCTCATATCCCGCCAGCTCCACCTGGAGCAGCTGCTCTCCCCCGGGAACCTCAGCAAAGGCATACTGCCCCCGGGCATTGGTTACGGTGCGCTGTTCACCCAGCGTCACGGCTGCCCCTGCCAGGGGATTACCGCTGTCTTCCTCCCACACAGTTCCGCTCACAGTGTACACACCCAGCTCCCCATCGCAGCCTACCAAGGCCGCCGCCAGGATGACAAGCAAGGCGAGCACAAAATAGGGCTTTCCTTTGGCCAACTCGTCCTCTCCTTCCTTAGCGAGCCCGCTGCTCGCCTAGTTACCGCCCTTTCACCCCAATTTTAACGCTTTTTTTACCCGAAGAGAAGTTACCGCGAGTTACCTTTGCTCTAGCAAACAAGCCCGGCATGGGTACCGGGCTGATCACAACTTGTCCAGCTGGCTATGCCTTTTTGGCCAGCCTGATCACATTCCAGGACTGTTTGGGCAGAAGGGCGCTGAGCTTGCCCTCGCTGATCTGGGCATTGCCGCCTAAGTGGGGCACCACGTTGTTGGGCTGATCCGCGGTGTTGGCAGCCTTGAGATCCTCGTGGGTCAGCACGATGTGCTCCACCACCTCGTAGCCGCAGAAGCCCCGCAGATCACCTGTGAACTCCAGACCGCCTTCCAGATTGCGGTTCACGGCAAAGATGGTCAGCTCTTCCTTCTCCTCGTTGAACACCCCGATGGCATCCAGGTAGGGCACATCGGTGAAGTCCTTGCTGTCGTATTTATCCGACTTGATCACAGGCAGAAGGGCCGTTCCCCTTCCGTAGAGGGAGGCATGCATGAAGGGATAGAAGGTGGTCTGCCGCCAGGCAGGGCCGCCGGTTTGGGTCATGATGGGAGCGATCACGTTCACCAGCTGCGCCAGGCAGCCGATCTTCACCCGGTCTGCCCGCCTGATCAGGCTGATGAGCATGCTGCCCACCACCAGGGCGTCCTCCAGGTTGTATACATCCTCCAAAAGCGGCGGGGCAACCGTCCAGGGCTCCACCTTTTTGTCGGCCTCGTTGGAGTGGTACCAAACGTTCCACTCATCGAAGGAGAGGTGGAGCGTCTTCGAGCTGCGCTTCTTGGCCTTGATGTAATCGCAGATGGCGATGACCGAGTTGATAAACTGGTCCATATCCAGAGTGCGGGCCAGGAAATTCGGTGTGTCGTTATCCCGGTTGCCGTAGTAGGTATGGAGGGATATGTAGTCCACATGGTCGTAGGTGAGATCCAAAACCTCGGCTTCCCACTGGGCGAAGGTGGGCATACCCCGGCCGGAACTGCCGCAAACCACGAGCTCAATGGAGGGATCAACCCACTTCATCACCTTGGCGCTCTCTAAGGCGATGCGCCCGTATTCGTAGGCGGTCTTGGCACCGATCTGCCAGGGGCCATCCATCTCATTGCCCAAACACCACAGTTTAATCCCGTGGGGCTGGGCATAGCCATGCTTGATGCGCAGGTCGCTGTAGTAGCTGCCGCTGGGGTGATTGCAGTACTCAACCAGGTTGCGGGCGGCATCTACTCCCCGGGTACCCAGGTTAACCGCCATCATCACCTGGGAACCGGCCTTGCGGGTCCAGTCCACAAACTCGTTGACCCCCACCTCGTTGGGCTCGATGGTACGCCAGGCCAGATCCAAACGGCGGGGGCGCTGGTCTTTGGGCCCTACCCCATCTTCCCAGTTGTAGCCGGAGACGAAATTCCCGCCGGGATAGCGGATCACAGGAATATCCAGTTCCCGCACCAGGGACAGCACATCACCCCGAAAACCCTGTTCGTCCGCGCTGGGATGCCCCGGCTCGTAAATGCCCCCGTAGATGGACCTGCCCAGATGCTCCACAAAGGCTCCGTACAAACGGGGATCGATCTCGCTGATTTGAAAGTCCTTCTCCAGGATCATCTCCGCTTTGCGCACAACTTCCATTTATCTCACCTCCGTGTTTTTAAACCTCCCCGGAGGATCCGGGGAGGTTGGCCGTTTAGATTCCCCTGGCCAGATGGTAGTAGATCTCGCCAAGGCGCAGGTCCTGTTTGAACTTCCTGATCTCTGTCTCTTCGTTGATCAAGACGTACTCGATACCAGCGATCTCGCAGTAATCCTCCACATACTTGCTGGTCAATGCCTGGGTAAACACGGAGTGGTGGGCGCCTCCCGCCAGGATCCACGCTTCCGCCGCCACCTTCAAATTGGGCTTGGGATCCCACAGCACCCTGGCCACAGGCAGCTTAGGCAGATCCGCAGGCGGATCCACCACTTCCACTTCGTTGACCACCATGCGGAAGCGGTTGCCCAAATCGATCAAGCTCGCGCAGATAGCCGGGCCCGCTGGGGCTGTGAAAATGAGGCGTGCGGGGTTTTCCTTGCCGCCGATGGAAAGGGGCTGCACATCCAGGACAGGCTTATCTTTGGCGATGGTTTCGCACACTTCCAGCATGTGCGCGCCGAGAATCCTCTGCCCCGCGGGATCCAGGTGGTAGACGTAATCCTCCATAAAGGAAGTGCCCCCCTTGAGCCCTGCGCTCATCACCTTCATGGCCCGCAGGAGCGCCGCGGTCTTCCAATCGCCTTCAGCGCCGAAGCCGTAGCCGTCCTTCATCAACCGCTGCACGGCCAGGCCCGGCAGCTGCCGCAGACCGGTGAGATCCTCGAAGTTGGTGGTAAAGCCCTTGAAGCCTCCATCTTTGAGGAAGGCCCGCAGCCCAGCCTCGATCCGGGCCGATTCTTTCAGGTACTCCCTGAACTCTCCGCCTTCCTTGACCCGGTCGGTTAGGTTGTAGCTCGCTTCATACTCTTCCAGGAGGGCTTGGATCTGCCCCTCGCCCACCTCATCCACGTAGGAGGTGAGATCGCTCAGCGAATAGCCGTTCACTTCGTAGCCGAACTGGATCTGGGCGGCTACTTTATCGCCTTCCGTTACCGCCACATCCCGCATGTTATCGCCAAAGCGGGCGATCTTGGCCCCCTGGCCGTCCTGCCAGGCCGCAGCCACCCGGCACCAGGCGCCGATGGCCGCCAGGGCTTCCGGATCCTGCCAGTGGCCCACCACGATCTTGCGGTTCTTGCGCATCCGGGTGTTGATGAAGCCGAACTCCCTGTCGCCGTGCGCGGATTGGTGCAGGTTCATGTAGTCCATGTCGATGCTCTCCCAGGGGATATCCCGGTAGAACTGGGTGTGGAAGTGGAGGTACGGCTTGCGCAGTTCCCCCAGCCCGGCGATCCACATCCTGGCTGGCGAGAAGGTGTGCATCCACAGGATCAGGCCGATGCACTTCTCATGGGCATTGGCTTCCTGAATCAGCCGGCGGATGGAGCTGGAGTCGGTCATGACCGGTTTGTACACCACGGTCACGGGGATTTCCGGCCGTTCGCCCAGGCTCTTGGCGACCTTTTCCGCATCTTCCCCCACCTGCCTTAAGGCTTCTTCGCCGTAGAGGTGCTGGCTGCCCGTGACAAACCACACTTCATAGTCTTTGAAATTGAAATCCATCGCTTCAACCTCCCTATTTTTGACCGTAATAAGCACCGGGGCCGTGCTTGCGCAGATAGTGCTTTTCCAGGACATGCCGGCTGATGGGCCGGTCGTGGCCCGTAAGCAGCCTGGTGAAATAAGCCATTTCTGCCACCTGCTCCAAAACCACGCTGTTGTGCACCGCTTCGTGGCAGTCTCTGCCCCAGGTGAAGGGGCCGTGTTCCGCCACTAAAACTGCGGGCATCTCCAGGGGGTTGATCCCTTGGAAACGCTCCACGATCACCCTGCCTGTGTTCAGCTCATAGGCCTGCGCCACTTCTTCTTCATTGAGGATGCGGGTGCAGGGAATCTCCCCGTAGAAGTAATCGGCATGGGTGGTACCCCGGCAGGGAATACCCCTGCCGGCTTGGGCCCAGATCGTGGCCCATTTGGAATGGGTGTGCACCACGCCGCCAATCTCGCTGAATTTTCGGTACAGCTCTAAGTGGGTGGGGGTATCGGAGGAAGGGCGCAGCTTACCTTCCACGATCTTGCCCTCCAAATCCAAAACCACCATCTTCTCCGGCGTGAGCTCTTCATAGGCCACACCGCTGGGTTTGATCACCACCAGGCCCCGCTCCCGGTCAATGCCGCTCACGTTGCCCCAGGTGTAGATGACCAGCCCCTGCCTCTGCAGCTCTTGGTTGGCCAGCATAACCTGCTCTTTGAGCTCTTGCAGCATGGCTTCCCTCCTCGCCTACAAAGACCGCAGCGTACCGGCTAGAAGCTCGCCGATCTCCAGGTACTTCTTGTACAGCTCGGCGTAGCGCCGGCTGCTTTCTGGATCGGGCTGGTACACCTTGGAATAGCCGCTGAGCATGGCATCCTGCGCGGCATACACATCGGCGTAGTGCCCCGCGGCAACTGCGCCAAACATGGCCGCGCCCAGGGCCACCGCCTGCCCGGAGCGGACTACCTTAATGGGCATGCCCAGTACATCCGCTGAAACCTGCATGACAAACTCGTTCTTGCCGGGGATGCCGCCTTGGGCGATCACTTCTTTGATCTCCACACCCTCTTCCCGGAAGCGATCCACAATGGCCTTGGCGCCAAAGGCGGTGGCTTCCACCAAAGCCCTGAAGATCCGGGGGGCATCGGTGCCCAAGGTGAGCCCCACCAAAGCTCCCTTCAGCTCTTGATCGGCAAAGGGGGTGCGCCTGCCGTTGAGCCAGTCCAGGGCCACCACTGTGGTGGTTGTGGGATCCACCTTGGCGGCCTCTTCCGTCAGCTTAACCAGGATCCTATCCTTAGCCTTCGCCAGGACCTCTTCACCCAACCCCAGCTCTTCCCCTAAGGTCTCCCAGGGCCAGAGCAGGACATTTCTGAACCAGGCGTAGACATCGCCAAAGGCCGACTGACCGGCTTCCAGGCCGATCATGCCGGGAATGACCGAACCGTCCACCTGCCCGCAGATGCCCTCAACCAAGGTTTGGCCCAGTTCATCTTTGGAGGCCACCATCACATCACAGGTGGAGGTACCCATAATCTTCACTAAAGTATGTTCCCTGATGCCGCCGCCCACGGCGCCCATGTGGGCATCAAAAGCACCCACCGCCACGGCGACGCCCGGGGGAAGGCCCAGCCTAGCCGCCCACTCTTCCGTGAGCTCGCCGGCCTTTTCATCGGAGGTGTATGTTTCCTCAAACATCCGCTCCCTGACACCCTTCAGGAGGGGATCGAGTTTAACCAGAAACTCCTCCGAAGGCAGTCCGCCCCACTCCGGATGCCACATGGCCTTATGCCCTGCGGCGCAGCGGCTGCGCTTGAGGACTTTCGGATCGGTTGTCCCAGTGAGTACCGCGGGAATCCAGTCGCACACTTCCACCCAGGAATGGGCGGCCTGGCGCACCTTTTCATCTACCCGCAGGATGTGCAGAATCTTCGCCCAGAACCACTCGGAGGAGTACACGCCTCCTTCGTACTTGGTGTAATCCACGCCGCCCCAGGTCTTGGCCAGCTTGTTGATCTCCGCAGCCTCCTGGACGGCGGTGTGATCCTTCCAGAGGATGAACATGGCATTGGGGTTATCCCGGAACTCATCAAGAAGGGCCAGTGGTGTGCCGTTCTCGTCCACCGGCGCGGGAGTGGAACCCGTGGTGTCTATGCCGATGCCGATGACGTTTTCCGCCACCTCGGCCGGCAGCTTCTTCAGGGCGCCGGTGATGCACTCTTCCAGGCTTTCCAGATAGTCGAGGGGATGGTGGCGGAACTGGTTCTTCGCCGCATCGGAGTACAAGCCCTCGGACCAGCGCTTGTAGTGGGCTACGTCGCTGGCCAGCTCCTCACCGGTTTCCGCGTTCACGACCAGAGCACGTGCGGAATCAGTGCCGAAGTCTACGCCGATTACGTACTTCACTTCACTCATCTCAGCACCTCGCTTGCAAGAAGTTCCGAAAAGGAGCGGCCCTCGCAGCCGCACCCTGTCTTAATTGTTCTTCTATTTAGACTCAACACTTCCTGCTTAAGCCCTCTAAAATCACCCTTCTCCTTCCGCCCTCATCCAAACCAGCATGGCCCCGGGCCTGCGGTTGTCCCAGGCGAAATAGGGGATGGCTTTGATGGTCACCGCCGTCCGCCGGGGCTTTTCCGTGGTATAGAGTTGGCTGCCCGCTGCTTCCAAGCGGAAACCCTGCGCAGAGATGGCCGGAACGCCCAGCTCCGGCTCGCGGGCCACCTGGAAGCGTGGCTCCCGGGCCAGCAGCAGAGAGTGGAGGTCGGGGCCGTTATCCACTTCCTCCAAGCAGTAGATCACAGGGCCCCTCTGCAGAGCGATGCGGCCCGCGGCCTCCCGCACCTTGGGATGGGCGTAGACCTTTTCCACGGGCATGGCCAGATCCAGCTCCACCCGATCCCCTGCCCGCCAGGTCCTGGTGAGAACCAGGTAGCCCCGGTGGGTGTGCCCGGCCAGGTCGGAAAGCACTTCTCCGTTCACTTTGACTTCCACCTGCCTGCACCAGCCGGGCAGGCGCACATGGAGGCTGAACGGGGCCTCTCCTTCCAGGTCCAGATCCAACTGCACCCGGCCATCCCAGGGATAGTCGGTGGTCTGGCGGAGCCCCACCTTTTTCCCGGCGGCGGGGAACTCCACTGCACTGTCGGCGAAGAAGTGCACAAACAGTCCCTGGGGTCCGCAGCTGTAGATGTAGTGGTGAAGGGAGGTTAAAAGCCGCGCCAGATTAGGCGGGCAGCAGGCGCAGGCAAACCAGCCTTGGCGGGTGGCTTTGACATGGCGGTGATCATGGCGGGCCCGGCACACCGCGGGGTCAACCTCCAGGGGGTTGACGTAGAAGAAGCGGTCCCCTTCCCAGGACATGCCGCTTAGAATACCGTTGTACAGCGCCCGCTCCATCTCATCCGCGTATCTGTTATCCGGCTCCAGCTGCAGCAGGCGGTGCCCCCAGAAAAAGAGCCCGATGGCCGCGCAGGTCTCGGCGTAGGCCCTGCTGCTGGGGAGATCGTAGTCAATGGTAAAACCCTCGCCGTGGGCCTGGGAGCCAATCCCGCCCGTGATGTACATGCGGCGGCTGACCATGTTGTCCCACAGGGTCTTGCTTACCTGCAGCAGCTGGGGATCGCCTGTTTCCTGGGCGAGATCCGCCACCGCGCTGAACAGGTACATGGCCCGCACCGCATGCCCCTCCACCGTGGTCTGTTCCCGCACCTGCAGGTGGGCTTGGTTATAATCCAGGCCGAACAGGCCCCAATTGGGGGAGCGCTGCGGGCCCCGGGCCCGGGCTTCCTCTTCGAAGTAGTTGGGCTGTTTCCCCCGCTCCTCCACGAAGAACTGGGCGAGCCTCAAGTGCCGCTCATCCCTGGTCACCCTGTAGAGCCTGATCAGGGCCAGCTCGATCTCTTCATGGCCAGGGTAACCCTTTTTCTTTCCCTCTTCCGGGCCGAAGATGGAATCGATGTGCTCAACCAGCTTGCAGACCACCTGCAGGAGCTTGTCCTTCCCCGTGGCTTCGTAATAGGCCACGGCCGCTTCGATAAAATGGCCGGCGCAGTACAGCTCATGGTTTTCCGCCAAATTGGTCCAGCGGTTTTCTGGATCCACGATGGTGTAATACGAGTTGAGGTAGCCATCGGGCTGCTGGGCCCGGGCCACCAGATCGATCACTTCATCCGCGGTGGCCTCCAGCTGGGGATCGGGATGGGTCGCCAGACTGTAGGCCACTGCCTCCAGCCATTTGGCCACATCGCTATCTTGAAAGACCATGCCCTTGAACTCACCAGTCTTTTCACCCGCGGCGATGCGCAGATTTTCTATGGCATGACTCGGCTCCCCATCGGGGAGCAGGTCATTGAGGGCCTTCCACTGGTAAGGGATCATCTTCTCCCTGACCACCGCGGCCCGATCAGCCAGCAGGCCTCCCTTGAGCACTGTGTTCTTACAAGGGAGTAGTACGTCGAGTTTCACAGCCATACCCCTTTCTCACTATTTTATGGCTCCACGGGTTAATCCAGAGACAATGGCCCTTTGCGAGAACAAGACGATGATTACAGCCGGGATGACCATGGTTACCCCCAGGGCGCTGATCAGCTCCCACGGCCTGCCGTAGGGTGTCCGGGCTTGGAATACCTCGGTCACCGCCACGCTCAGTGTTTTCGCCTGGGGCGTCGAAGTAAAGACCAGGGGGTAGATGAGGTTGTTCCAGGCGTTGATAAAGTTGATGGCCAGCATGGTGGCGATGGAGGGCTTCATCACAGGAAGTACGATGTACCACAGCCGCTGGATCAGGTTGGCCCCGTCCACGATGGCCGCCTCCTCCATCTCCAAGGGAACCCGCTGGACGAAGGAAACCAAGGTCCAAACGGTAAAAGGCAGGAGCACACTGCTCATGACCACGATCAGTCCCCGGACCGTATTGATCAGGGACAGATCCCGCAGGATGCGGAATAAAGGTACAACCGTGGTGATCTCCGGCAGAGCCATGGACAAAACCAGGGCCAGAAGCAGCAGCCCGCTGCCGGGCACTGGATAGCGGGCAAAGCCGTAAGCGGCCAAAAAGGCCAGGAACACCGTGAGGAACGTGGCCCCGGTGGCAAAGAGTACCGAGTTCCGTAGGTACTCTGTGAACGGTAGCTGGGAGATGAGCATCGCGAAGTTCTCCAGAGTCGGCCTGGGGAAGTACCGCGGGGGAATGCTGAACAGCTCATTCTTATCAGTTAAGGACGAGATGGTGATCCAGTAAAAGGGCAGAAGCGAGAGGAAGACAAAAACCACAACCGACAGGTAAAGCCCAAACCGCCCTAAGCCCCTGCGCAGTGTATGTTTGCTCACAGCCACCCCTCCTTACAAAGAAAGCCCGTAGTGGCGGAACAAGGCCAGGCCGAGGATACCCACTATAGCCACTACAAAGATCAGAATAACTCCCAAAGCGGAAGCCATGCCCCAGTTGAACCAAAGGATACCCTGCTGGAACACGGTGTAAGAGAGCACCGTCGTGGCCAGGCCGGGGCCCCCGTGGGTCATACCCAGCATGAGATCGAAGTTGGCCAGCTGCCAGATGAAGGAAAACAGTCCCAAAGTCAAGAGCAGGCTCATGCTGATGGGTAGGGTAATATGGCGGAAATTCTGGAAGGCCGTGGCCCCATCGATGCGGGCGGCCTCATAAAGCTCCGCCGGAACGCTCTGCAGCCCCGCCAGGAGCACCACCGCCATGAAGGGGGTATTCTTCCAGACGTTAACCAAAATCACGCACAGCCTGGCCGTTGCCGGATGAACTAAAAGCTCGTATTTGTTTCCTGTGAGCCTGAACAGCCAGTCCGTGACCAGACCGTACTGATCATCCAGCATCCAGCGAAAGGCCAAACCCGCCACAATGGTGGGGATGGCCCAGGGAATCAGGTTAATCGTGCGCACCAGGTTGCGCCCGGGGAACCGGGCGTTGAGCATGCTGGCCACGCCCAGACCCAAAATCAGCTGCAGGGCCACTGAGGCGAGGATAAAAATAAGAGTAAAATACATGATATCGTGATTACTCTGGTCCGCAAGCAGCCGCTGAAAATTCCTCAATCCCACAAACTGCCGGGTGTTGGTGAGCAGATCCACCTTGAAAACGCTGAGGTACAGGGTTTCCAGGACGGGGTAGACAGCCGTCAGGAAACGGAGCAGAATGGCAGGGCCCACCAAGACGAAAAAGAGGAAGTAGCGCTTTTTTGTACTGACCATTGTTGCCCCCTCGCTCGTGCCGGGGGCGGCGGGAAAACCCGCCACCCCAGCGCAAAATCAACTAGAGATCGTCAAATCGCTGCCGGGCCCGGTTCAGGGTCTCTTCCAGGGTGATCTGGTTGGTGAGGTAAGCAGAGGCGATATCCTCCAGGACCGTGCCGGCCTCCAGGAACCTGGGATGGAAGGGCCGGGGCTTGATGACGCCTTCCGCGGAGTACCAAGCCATGTACTTAGCGATGCCCTCATCGCCTACTACCTCCAAGATGGACTTGCGTGGGCTCAGCCACCACACGCTCATCTGGGCCAGCTTCGGTGCGTTCTCAATCGAGGTCATAAACTCGATAAAGGTTTTGGCTGCGTCGATCTTGGTAGAGGTCTTGGGAATGGACCATCCCCAGGCGGCAGCATAAGTTGCCCTCCCACCAGGACCCTCGAGAGGCAAGGCAATGGCCATCTTATCCTCCTCAAACCATTCGGGATCGGAGCGGCCCACATCCCAGAAGTACGGCCACTGGCGCATCATGATCACGCGGTCATTCATGTAGTCTTGATTGAGGGCGTCGAAGTCGCGGTTGAGGGCGGCCACTGGGAAGATTGCGTGCTCGTACATCAAATCATGCAGGAACTGGAGTGCCGTCTCGAACTCCGGCCCGAGATCGAAGGCATTGCCACCCGCTTGCAGCGTCCAGTAGCCCAGATTAACCATGAGATAAGCACCCTTGGCCATGCCGTCGGAAATAGCCCAGACGCCATCATCGGTGAGCTGCTTGCCCACTTCAATGAGCTCTTCCCAAGTCTGGGGCACCTCTAAGCCCAGCTCATCTAAAATATCCTTGCGGTACCAGAAATACTGGGCCTCGAAATTGTGGGGCATGCGGTAGAGCTGGCCGTCATGCCTGTGCCAGACCTCGATCATATCCAGCATATCCTGGGGGAAATCTGTCCAAAATTCGTCGTCGAACAGCTCATCCAAGGGCACCAGCCAACCCGCCCGGGACATGCTGATGAAGCATTCGTCTTCCAGAGCGATTACGTCATAGGGCGTGGTGCCGGCCATGATGGCACTGGTCATCTGGGAAAGAAAATCAGGGGCGGCTCCCGGCCGGACCTGTACTTCCACCTCAATGCCGGTCTTCTCGGTAAAGCCCAGCTCCTCTAGGGCCCGGATGGTGTCTTCCAGGGCCCAGCCGCCAACAGCTACTGTGATTTTCTCGGCCGCGCTGACCCCGCTTCCCAACATACTTAACACCAGGACAGCAACTGCGAGCAGCAAAGCTCTGTTCTTCATGCAGATACCTCCCGTTTGATTGGCCTAAGTTTCACTGTACAGGAGAAAACAACAACCCTACACAGCCTTTGCAGTATCACCTCCCGTCCAAGAAGCAGGAAGCACGAGGCAGGAACCAGGATTTGCTGTCCGTTCCTTGTTCCTTGCTGCCTTCGACTTGTCCCTTGCCCCTGCTACCTGCTGTTCGCCGCGCATGAGCCGCGGATAATGAGCTTGCAGGGTACATAAGCCGAATCGATAAGCGTTTCGCCCCGCTCTACGCAGTCGATGAGCATTTTTGCCGCGGTGGATCCGATCTCCGCCATGGGCAGCCTTACTGTGGTGAGGGGGGGCTTTAGAAAGCGCGCCATATCCCGATCGTCGTAGCCCACAACCGACACATCCTCAGGCACCCGCAGGCCCAGGTCAGTTACGGCGTCGATGACCCCGCTGGCCATGACATCGTTGGCCGCGAAAACGGCTGTGGGCGGGTCGGACAGAGCTAGAAACTCCCGCGCTGCCTTGTAGGCGCTGGCGGGCTCTTCCCATTCGCCGTTCTTTACCAAGGCGGGATCAAAGGCAATGCCGTGCTCCTCCAGGGCCTTCTGGTAGCCCTTAATTCGCTCCCGGGAGGGGATGACGTTCTCCGGGCCGTTGATGTAGCCAATGCGCCGATGGCCCAGGCTCACCAGGTAGTCCACGGCCTGCTGGGCGGCGTCCGCGTCGGCGGATAGCACCGAGTTTTTCTTGGTGTAGGGCGAAAAAGAGTAGGCATAGACAATGGGCAGATCCGGCTTGATCAACTCCTGGGTGTAGGAGGAGACAAAGGAGGCGGCAAAGATAATCCCGTCTACCTGGCGCTGAACCAGCATTTCTATATAGGCTTTCTGGCGGTCGAACTCGTAGCCGCTGTTACAAACCAGAGCGTTGTAGCCCCGGGAAAAGGCGTACTGCTCGATGGCTTTGAGCATGGAGGGCAGAAAGGGCGTATCGATGTCGTCTGTGATTACGCCGATACAATGACTCTTTTTTGTCTTTAGACTGCGGGCCACCCGATTGGGTTTGTAGTTAAGCTCCCTGGCTGCCTGCAGTACCCTCTGCCTGGTCTCTTCCCTGATGTGGTGCGTCTGGTTATTCAACACTCGCGACACTGTGCTGCGGGACACTTGGGCTCTCTTTGCTACGTCAGAAATAGTTATCAAATTCAGCTCCACCTCCTGTGCAAAGTCAACCCTTGATGCTTCCCATGGTCATACCTTCGATGAAATACCTCTGGGTGAAAGCAAACAAGATCAAAAGGGGGATGACGGAAAAACAAGCTCCAGCAATCAAGATATCGTAGTTGTTGCCGTAGGGCGTAAGCAGGGTATTCAGGCCGATGGCCAGAATGTATTTCTTCCCCGAACGCAGAACCAAAAGGGGCCAGAGGAAGTTATTCCAGCTGTGCATGCCCACCAAAATGGCCATCGCCGCGAAGGCGGGTTTCATGATGGGTATTATCAAGCGGAAGAAAATACCGTACTCGCTGGCCCCGTCCACCCGTCCAGCGTCCACAATGTCCTGAGGAATGGACAGCAGGAACTGGCGGAAGAAAAAGATGGTGGAGGCATGAGCCATAAAGGGCAGGACGATCCCCCAAAAACTGTCCAGAAGCCCCATGGCGCTGGCCTGGGCATACATGGGCAGCATGAGGATTTCAAAGGGGATCATCAGAATAACGAGGATGCAGGTGAAAATGGCATTTCTCCCCCTGAAGCGGTACGCAGCTAGACCGTAGGCCACCCAGGAGCTCACAAAGAGGGTGAATCCGGTCTGCATCACGGTTAGGATCACGCTGTTCCGGTACCAGAGCAGATAGTCATGGGGCAGATACTGCCCGGTTCTGGTGATGCCCGTAAACAGGTACTTGTAATTGGCTAAGGACATAACGTCCCAATCGAGCCGCAGGTTCAGCCCAAAGCGGATCAGCTCATCGCCGGGCTTAAAGGAAGCCAGGAGTATGGCGGCAAAAGGCAGCAGCACCACAGCGGAAATGAGAAGGAAAAAGAGGAGCATGACCAAGCGGACGGAAGCCTGCATGCTGGTGTGTTTTCTGGCAGCCATATCAATCCCGCTCCTTTCCAAAGACTCCTGTGATGCGCAGCTGGATGAAGTTGATGATCGAAGCAACCAGCAAAAGTACCAGTCCCACCGCTGAAGCGAAACCCATGCGGTTCTGCTCCCAACCCTGGCGGTAGAGGTAGCCCACAATGGTCAAGCCGATGTTGCGGGGAGAGTTGTTCCCGGCCCAGAGCATGTAGCTTTCGGTGAACATGGCCAGACCCGCGTAGATACTGATGGTCAGGACGTAAATAATCGTGGGTTTGACTAATGGCACCGCCAGGTGACGGAACCTCTGCCAGCCATTTGCCCCGTCGATTTCCGCCGCTTCATACATCTCCAGGGGGATGTTCTTCAGAGCGGCCAGATAGTACAGGATGTTCACGCCCGTCCAGCGCCAGCAAGCCATGAGCACCAGCGCCGCCATGCCCGTCTCCTTCTGCCGCAGCCACTTTATGGGCTCAAGGCCAAAGAAGGCCCGCACCGTGTTCATAAACGAACCGGGCAGCTCGCCGAACATCAGGCGAAAGATGGTGCCCGCGACCACCACGTTGACCAGGATGGGCAAAAAGAGAACACCCCTGAAAAACTCGGAGGCCACCATCAGCCTGCTGTTGAGCATATAGGCTAGAACCAGGGGCATGGGAATCAGGATCAGCACAGTCCAGAACATATAGCGGAAGCTGTTGCCCACCGCCGTGCGGAAAATCCTATCGCCTAAAAGCCGCTGGTAGTTCTTCCAGCCCACGTTGGTGACCATACCCGGCAGGACTTCCTGAAAGCTCATGCGTATAGTGGTAAGGACGGGATAGACAAAAAAGATGAGGAAGGTCAGCACAAAGGGCAGTACAAAAACGTATGGCGCTGCTTTCTGGTTATAGAGAAACTTGCGAATCCTGGTCACTTTACCACGCACCCTTGCAGAACTTGCGGGGAGGGAAAGAGCTTCCCTCCCCCGAAGTTGAGACAGCCTAGAAGATCTGGTTTTCGATGTCGTACTGGGCGTTCTCTAGAACTTCCGCGGGATCCAGCAGATCCTCAAACAGCTCGTTGAGCATTACCGTGGTCAGATACTGGTTGATGGTGGGCGAAATAGATGTGGAGCGAACCATCATGATCTCATCTTTGATCTCCAACAGTACGTCGAAGGCGTTCGTGAGGAAGTACTGGTTATAGCGGTTTTCAGGATTATGGGTCATCTCCCGATCCGTCCAAAGCGCGGTATTGCAGGGATCGAAGCCCATGTCTTCCCAGATCATGCGGTTGGCGTCTTCAGAAAGCTTCGCGTAAGCTACGAACTCCCCAGCGAGTTCTTTGTTGCTGGCGAAGTTGGTGACAACAGTGCCCGTACCTCCCAGGCCCACGGAGCGGGGCATGCCTTCTTCAAAGACGGGCATGGGTGCTATGGCCATCTTCTGATACATACTGGGCATTTCATCCACAAAGCGGCTCATGAACCACTGGGGCATGATCACGCAGGCCACATTGCCCTGGTCGATGAAGCCTTTACCGCCTTCGGTGTCGGGCTGGCCATCTGGGCAGGTGGTCATGATTCCTTCCTTGACCATGTTCTGCATGGTGGTCACGGCTCTAAGCATCTCCGGCGTATTGATCAGGGGCCGTTCGTCTTCGGAAACCAGGTCCGTCCCTTGCTGGGCCAGCATGGCGGTGACAGTCCAGGCCGCGCTGGTCTCGGCGATACCCATGAACTTATCGGGATGGACCTGTTTCAATTTGCGGCCGGCTTCGGCGAAGTCGTCCCAGGTCTTGATCTCACGGTAGTCGATGCCAGCGCTCTCCAAAATCTCCACATAGTAGAAGGCCATGGTGGCCCCCACATGGGTAGGCGCGCCGTACATATTGCCGTCCTTGGAATAGATACCAAGGCGTGACGGGACAATGTCGTCGATATAGGCTTCGAAATATGCGTTGAGCGGCATGAGCTGGGGAACTCCCATGAGGTAGTTGGGGAAACGGCTGATCTCGATATCGCAGATGTCCGGAGCTCCCACACCAGACTGCAGGGCGATCTGCAGCTTGTTGTGCATGTCGTCGTAGGGCATTACGCTGGATTCTAGTTCGACTGGGCGATCGGGATGCAGTTCGTTCCACTTCTCCGCCATTACATCGAAAAAGCGGGCATGCTGGGGAATAAACGTCCAGAACGTGAACTTTGTGACGTTAGCAGCCGCAGGCCCTGAGAAGGCGAACCAAAGGGCCAAAAACAACACAAGCATCGATAGGGTCGATCTTTTCATTGTTCTCCTCCCTTAATCGGATTGGCTTATGGGTTTGTCTATGCTTCACCCGAGCACGCGCTGCGTGCACCTCCTTCCACCCCACAGTTTAGCCAACGGTCCGGGGAACTGCCTGCCCACTCGGGTTGCACAACAAATCGCCTGCTTTCCGCAATCGATTTCAGAAATCGATCCCGAACCTTGTCAAAAAAACAATGATACCAACCATATATTAACTCCAAGGCATGTTTTTGTCAACTACGTTAGCGAGTTTTTGCAGGCTCATTGTAGAATGAAATGCAACACGAAGAAATGAA
>NZ_JBHGXH010000161.1:0-1274 GCF_041936445.1 Candidatus Darwinibacter acetoxidans
CTTAAGCCGAACTGGTCGGAGATATAATTCCAGCCGTGCAGCTTACAGTCAACGGCGGCCGCCAGGTTTTCCAGGCGAATCGCGTCTGCCCTATTGTCCCAACAGTCTACTTCAAGGAAGAATTCTTCCGGCAGCTCCCTCTGTGTTGAAGAAGGCAACCTGTAGCATACATAAGGGAACCGGACCGCCTTACCGGTGGCCGGGTCCTTCTCCGGCGCCATGTCAAGGTAAACCCGCTTATGCGCCTCTTTTATCCGGTTAAAGATTGCCTCTGACAACTCCACGATCGCAGAATTAGTCGTCATGTGAATATACCTCCTGAAGTAGCTGCTCCATACGGTCCAGGTTCTCTTCGATTGCCGGTAACAGGTGCGGTTGTGCTTTGGCCCTGGAGGTCCCCAGCTCAACCCAGGGTGCGTAATTCAAAGGTGATCCCCAGGTAACAGCGTCCGGCTCGATTTCGTAATCATAACTGTCCCGCAGCGCCCCGGTGAGAACCGGCGTCCGGACCGTGATTTCAGACAGGCCGAACTGCGCCAGCGCCTCCAGCGCCTTATCCCGGCGTTCACCCAACTCCGCTTTTACTTCGCGAACATAACTCTTATATTCCGCCATTCTCTTCGCCAGCCTCTTCTTCCGGTTCAGGTTCGGCGTCCTGATCGTGCTCGGAATAAAGCAGGTCACAGGTCAAGAACTCGCCGGCGCTCATAGTGTCGACAATTCCCACTACCCGGTAGATATTGCCGGCGCTATCGACAATCCGGTCTTTCGGTATAATGTCCAGGACTGGACAGTAAAGGCGGTGTGTGGCAACGATTGTCTGCCGGTCAGCGGATAGCTGTTTATCCCCCGTCAGCGGCCGCAGCCGCCCGGTAAATTCTAGCTTGTCATTCCAGGCGCTCCCCGTCCCCCCGATCTCGTTTACGGTGGTCTCCAGGCGCTCCCGCTTGAAGGTCTGCGCAAAGTAAAGCTCAACCGGCATACGTCCTGCCCCCTTAACAGTCAATCAAGTGTTCACTTTAAACAAACTTCACGAACCGGCGGATCCCGCCCACAATCTCCCTGGGATATCCCTGAATTGTATCCTTGAATGTGACGGAATGATCGCCCAGGCTCTGCCCGGCAATCCCGGTCCGCTTGTCCGTGTTCAGGTGGAACTGAATCATTTTCGCCGCGGTCAGCGCCGCGCCTTCCGGATAAACAGTTTTACCTTCTTCGTCTGTTTCGAAAGGCTTATTCCTGATCCGCAGGTAATGTTCTTCGACAGGTTCGAT
>NZ_JBHGXH010000162.1:0-2623 GCF_041936445.1 Candidatus Darwinibacter acetoxidans
GAAATCGTGGGGTTGACCCTTGTTCGGTGTAATACATCTGCCCGTTTCTTTGCACTCCCCAAAACCTTCTCTGTATTGGAGAGTTCGGTCCTGGCTCTTTTGTCTACATGGGGGGTCGCGTCCGTCTTACCAAGGTTACCCGCATGTTTCTGGGTGCTTTGTATAGTCCGGTCCAGGTTTTTTAGCTTAACCTCAGCCTGCTCGTCAGTCACATCCACCACAATGTCCATGCGATACACTTCATAATTTGGCATGACTTACACTACCCCCTCTCTTCCCCCGTCTCGCGCTTTCGATCTCAATCTCCCGACTTGCCAGCAGGAACAGCTGTTCCCCTCTAGGAAGCCTGTAAAACTCGCCGGGGCGCAGGTTGTGCTTCACCCAGAAATCATATAACACCCCTGCGAGTCCCCCGGCCTTGATTAGTTTTTTACGTCTTCCAACTCGATGTTATAACCAGACAGATCCAAGACTTTGTTTCCAAGGGCATCAAGCTCCCCAGCCCAAAGCAAGCGTTTGACGACCTGATCAGGGCCGGAGAGCTTACCTTTGACCATAAGCTTCTCGTCCCCCCAGCCTTTGAGCTCAATTACCCTCGGGTTTTCTTCATCCTCAATTACCATCCGGAGGCCGATTGTGGCTTCAGAAATAAGCAGGCAGTTAAACTTTTCCTCATCGAATTCGGTTGCCACCCGACCCCGCTTCTTCTCCTTGATAGTACACTGTTCCCGCAACTTACCGACCTTTGCCACGGTAAGACCTTGCATATCAATCTCCAGATTGTAGCCATAACCGGGACGCTTGATTCTGTAATACCCTTTTGGGGGTTCAGATTTTCCGAGCAATTGTTCTATAATCTGCTCATCCGTCATTCCTTCAAACTCCGTAGCCATTGTTTCCCTCCTTTCTCAATGAATCTTAGTCGGCCTCAATCGGGTCCAGTAGCTCAACACCCTCAAACACGAAGGGCCACTCATCCTCGATTAGATCCCCAGCTTTCCAGTTGGCCAGAGCAATCTTTGTAAACTTGACATTCTTCAGCCGAATGCGCTCATAACCAAAGGCTTCCGGGTCGTCCAGCTTGGTAATGAGCTCCGTGACCACAGCCCCACGCCGGTCATCGGTGATAGGCAAGTTGAGCTGGATGAGGTCAGAGGTTACCTTGAAGCCAGTAATTGTTCCGGTTCCTTTCAGGCTGCCAAGTTTGTGCTGGGTCCAGCGGGTTCCACAGACCAATACCTCTTTGTAGTCAGGTTCCACATCCGCAGTAACTGCAGTCACGTTAGTCTGCCATTCCCCTTCCAGGTATAGATACCCGTAATGGCCGTTAACAATCCTTGAAGTGTCCAGGAAATCAGCCAATTAATCCACCCCCCTATAGCACGTAGAAGTTTCCGAAGATATTTTCCATCACGTCGGTCAGCCGCGCTCCGTAATTTAGGAACACTTGATCTGCCTCCGGCGTCATGGTCGCACCTTCCCCATAGTAATTCGGGTCAAGCTGTACGAAGTAGCCAGTATTCTCGATAACTTCACCTTTGGCCAGCGTAGCCATATATTGCATACAGGCCCCAATCAGCGCCAGGCGGCCCTCTTCGGTGTTGTTAACCTTACCGATGTAATTGGCCTCCGCCGTCCTCTGGAGATCCTCAGCAATCGCATCCATGACCCGGATGCCCCGGATTTTCTTGAAGGCGTTGTTCTGATCTTGACGTAAAGTCACCAAAGAGTTGATGCCCTTCAGAACCTTCACAATCAAGCCGTCATGGATTAGCAGAAACACCCCATTTTCCACCGCCGTCTTCATTTCCGTCTTGGTCCACCTTCGATTCACATCACTAAACGGGGCGGACGCGTAGGTAGTGGACTCTTTGAGCTTTTGCCCCGCAATCAGGCCGGCAACCCAGGCCGCCACTTCAGCAGAGCTATATTCCACGCCGCCAAGGTAGCCCCCACAGCCGACGTTTACGATACCCTCATAGTTAGACGCCGAACTCCTAGCCACTGCTTGGTCAACCGCATCCGCAGCCTTATCGGCGGTAGCACTGCCCCCAATAACCCCGATAATGTGAGTCCCTTCCGAACGTAGACGCTGAACCCAGGCTTTGAAAGACGCTTGTAAACCAGCATCAGTTACCCCATCAAGCGTTACCACGTTGAAGTCCTGCGCTTCCATCAGGGCAAAGGCGTCAACATAGTCCTGGTTAGCCAGCGCCGTAATCCCCGAGTCGCCACCGGTCAAGGCTTGCGCCGCCACATCTGCCAGGATACCGTTACCTTCGGCGAGCAGCGTTGCCTTGATCAGCTTTTGACCGTCACCGTTGATAGCCGCGACGGCAGCAGCGACGGTGCCGCTGACAAAGGTAAATACTTTCTTCAGTACAGTGCCCTCGTACAGCTTGATGTCCTTCTTCAGGGGGTCTACTGGGTTAGCCGAAACAGCAATCTTGAAGCTATCCGCGCGGGTGCCCTTGTAGTACCCCTCGATTCTCAGCGCTGCCGTCGGTACCTCTGCGGTGTCATTCAGGGTTATCGAAGATGCCGCTGCGTTGCCGTCATCCAAACGGTAGGCGATAACCTCTTTAGCGCCACCCATCAGAGCTAACCGGCAGGTTTTGTAAGC
>NZ_JBHGXH010000163.1:0-1173 GCF_041936445.1 Candidatus Darwinibacter acetoxidans
GAAAGCCAGGCACAGTAAAAAGCAGGGCCCTTTAAGCTTAAAGCCGGAGGTAACCTGGTGACGCAGATCGATAAACTTTTGGCCCTCGTGCAGGCGCCTGTGGAAATTAAACCGCACCTTCATTTCTTTTACCGCAAAGAGGAGATAGAGTTAATCGTAAGCCTGGAGCGCAAAAAGCTGCCCGTTAATGAAATTGCCGGTTGCATGCAGATCTCTGTGGAGGAAGCGGCCGACCTTTTGGAGAGCTCTTACCGGCGCTTTTTAATCGATAAAGAGATAAAAGAGGAGCGCGTTCTTTATGGAGCCGGTGATTTTTATGATCGCCTTGGTTACTGCGCCATGTTTGAAAATTATCACCTGTTGCCTAGAAAACTGCGGCGCTTTCTGCATGCGTGGTGCTACGGGGAATATCTAAAAAGACATAATTATTTTAAAACGGTATTAAACGGGGAGCCTGCTTATGACCACTGCCACAACGATCTAGTACTGCTTCTTGAGGAGCTCGAAGAGATGATTGAGGCGGCCCCGGTAATCAGGCTGCTGCCCTGCGACTGCAAGATGATCGCCGATAAATGCGGGCATTCGAGGGAAGTGTGCCTCTGGTTTTCGCCGGACATGATCGCTGAGCGGACCCGCGGCCGGGAATTGGGCCGGGAACTGACCAGGGACGCCGCGCTGGAGCTGGCCCGCAGCTGGGACCGCGAGGGCCTTATCCATACCGGCGGCCCCTTTGATTGGCGCGAGAAAGGCCCTGGAGTCGTATGCAACTGCTGCGCCTGCTGCTGCTTTCCCTTGCGGGCGGCACAGGAACTGGGCACCAGGGGGAAATGGCCTTATTCAAGATATGTGGCCCGGCACGATCCCGCTTTGTGCCGCCACTGCGGGCTTTGCACCGGGCGGTGCCAGTTTAAAGCATTTACCATGGAAAAGGCCGCGGCATCAACAGGCTCCAGGGAAAAAAGGAAGGTGCTTTTTAAACCCGAGCTCTGCTGGGGCTGCGGGCTTTGCGCTCAGACCTGCCCCGAAAAAGCGATTACCATGGTCCCGATTCCGGACCGGGTGGACCAGAAAAGGTGGAAAAATGGCGCTTGCTGATTTAACAGGAGATTTGCTGTGGCTGGACCTGTCCAGGCGGGAGGTTGTCCGCCGGCCCTGTCCCGAAGAGATCCTGCG
>NZ_JBHGXH010000164.1:0-1229 GCF_041936445.1 Candidatus Darwinibacter acetoxidans
TTCTGCGGCCGCGACGGGTTCCTGGCGATTGCCCATCGGAGCGGCAAATTTGACGGCATGGAATCCGGGACTCGCAAGGACGGGGACGATCTCATCGGCTGGTGTCGCGTCTATCGGAAGGACATGAGCAGGCCGTTCGAGGTCGAGGTGTCGCTCTCGGAATACAGCACCGGCAAGAATCTCTGGCAGACCAAGCCGAAAACCATGATCATCAAGGTTGCCGAGTCTCACGCGCTCAGGAGAGCCTTCGGGATCTCGGGCCTCTACGCTCCCGAGGAGATCGACACCGGCGACCGACCGGAGCCGCGCTACGTCTCCGAGGTGCCGCCCGCGACCCCGACGGCCTGCGAGGTCTGCGGCGTCCCAGTGCCGGAGGATATCCGCGAGAAGACCAAGGAGCACACCCCTAGGGTGCTCTGCGTCAAACATTTCAGCGAGTGGTGGAACACGCAGAAGGAGGTGGCAGAATGACCTCCTCCAAATCCGTCTCCTGGTCGGCGCTCGTCAACATCGGGAACAACGAGTCGCTCGCGCTCACGGTCTCCGGCGAGGCCGCGACCCCCGACGAGGCGCGGTTCGGCGACCGGCAGATGGGATGCATCGCCGTGTGTCCTATGGTGATGTCACGATGACCGTCGTTCTCCGCCAGGGACCGGAACTAATCCCCCGGTACCGTGAGTGGCTCGAGGACCGGGGCTACGCCTACGAGACCATAGAGCGCTTCATCAGGGTCGCACGTCGGCTAGATGAGGCGTTCCCTGCCGGGATCCCCCTCGATTCTGATCGGTTGCAGCGGGTGGCTGGCGCCGATGCCTCGACAGAAGGCAGTCGGCGGAGTAACGCCTATGGGGCCCGGAGATTCTACGATTTCCTTGAACACGTTGCCCTATCGGGAGGTGATCGGGCATGACATATAACCTAAAATCCGCCAAAATAGGCGGAACTATCAATTTTGGCAGCGCCGGGTCGTTCTCATTCTCGTTCGGCGCTGAGATCGGCTCCCCGGAGGACTACCTCCGGTTGGTGGAGCAGGGAGCCTCGTCGCTCCTCGGACAGTTCCGGGACGCCGATGAGGAGACGAAATCTGCAGTCCGGGCCTATATCGCTCGACTCTGCAGTATTCCTGAAGACCGGGTGCCTGTGGTGCAGCCGGCACAGAAGAGCGCACCCGTCGAGGAGCCGGAACCCGCTCCAGTGAGGGCGCCGGAACCGACTCCGATCGCGCCACC
>NZ_JBHGXH010000165.1:0-1486 GCF_041936445.1 Candidatus Darwinibacter acetoxidans
CCGCCACCGGAGTCTCCGGCTTCGGAGCAACCGGAAGGCTGGACTTCGGGAGAGTGGGGGCCGGTTCGGGTTCCGACTCTTTCTCGAACTCCTTGTCGATATCCTCTTCCTCCTCGACGGGCTCGACCCGCTCATCTGCCGCCGGCGGTGCTGCTTGCACCGGGCGCAAGGCGGCGGGCCAGTTAATCACCGTAACCGGGATCGGGAGGGAGAACGCCGGGGTCGGTGCAGGCGAGGATTCAGGGACGCCGGGCTCCGGGAGATCCGGGATCGTTGGGGGCTCAGTCTCCGGGATCTCGACAGAGGTCGGGGGAATGGGCGGGATCTCACTCTCCGGTAAGTCGGGGAGATCCGGGAGTTCAGGAGCAGGAGTGACGACTACCGGCGGTTCGACCACCGGGATCTCGCTCTCCGGGACCTCGGGTATGTCGACAGGGATAACCTCGACCTCCGGGCCGGCTGCCGGCTCTTCGGGCACCTGCACATCGGTCCGGGCGACCATCTGATCCCAGTTTGTCACCGAGACGGGGAGGGGGGTATCGAGTGCCGGGACTGATACGGCCGGTGCCGGGATCGTTGGAGGTTCGCTCTCAGGGGTCTCTGGTATGTCGACGGGGGTCTCGGGTATGTCGACGGGCGGGATCGTAGCCGCCGGGGGGGTAGCCGGGATCTCCGGCTTCGGCGCGACCGGGAGTTGAGATTTCGGGAGTGCGGGGGCAGGTTCGGGCTCGGGCTCGTCCTCGAACTCCTTGTCGATATCCTCTTCTTCCTCTTCCTCTTCCTCCTCGTCTTTCTTCAGGAACTCATCGATCTCTTTACTGAACGATGTCTCACTCCACCGCTGGATCTTGAGTTTTGGGATCTCAATCTTGTCCGCCTGGAGATGGATCCGGCCCAGTTTTGGGAGTGAGATTCCCACTTTCTCCGTGACTCTGTTTGCGGACTCGATGAACCCATTGATCAGGTCGATCATCTTGTTGAGTGAGTCCTCGGTCCACTGCACGATGTTCTTCCACAGACCGTACACGAACCCCAGGATCCCCTGCCCGACCCACTCGATCCCGGTGGCGATGGCATCCCATCCAGCACCCATGACTCCGTTGAGAATGCCTACGAACCCCTTGGTAATATCGATCAGGGCCTCGCCCGCGCTCTCCCAATCCCCCGCGAGGATGGACGCGAAGAGTTTGGCGACGTTCAGCATGACGTCGAGCGCACCGGAGTAGATCTGCTCGATGTAAGGCCATGCCCACTCGAAGAGCGGCACGATCACCGATCCGATCACCCACTGGATGAACGCGGCGATATTCTCCCATGCGGCGATGAATACGCCGGAGTTCTCGCTCCACCAGTCGATAATGTGGGCAAGCCGCCCCTCAAAGAACTCCACTGCGGGCGCCATCTGGTCCTGAAGGGCTGCAACGAACGGCGCTGCGGCTACCTGCGCCTGCACCGCCCAGTCAGCGATCCCCTGTCCGATGTCAGC
>NZ_JBHGXH010000166.1:0-1095 GCF_041936445.1 Candidatus Darwinibacter acetoxidans
TGCCGGGGAAACGCTCACCATCTACGACCTGAAGGTTCCCTTCAGAGAAATTGAGGCGCGTTACAACCCCGGCAGCCGGTTCGCCGCAGAGGAAATCTATCAGGATATAATCGGATTTCCGATTAAAGACGCGAAAGGTTCTCTTCTTTTTCTAGTCATTGTTTTTCTAACCAAACAGGTCTACAGGGGTCAAGACGATATAAGCAAAGCCAGGGATTATCTAGAACTGAACTGGTTCTGAGCGCGCATACGTAAAAACCCCCCATCTCCTTTTGTATTGCTATATTGCATTCTTCCTCTCCGCCTGCGAAGCGGTTAAGAACCCGCCTGGGGCCGCCTGATTTTCCAGCTTTGCCGGCGATGATAAAGCGCCCGCCTGCGCTGTCACCTTTCCTTAATGCCCGGGCCCGGAACGAGGCGGCGGACTTGGGCCGGGCAGGTGGATACGCAGAGACCGCAGCCCATGCATTTTACTTCATCAAGCGCCGGGACATTTCCTTTTAGGTAAACGGCATTGAACATGCACCGGTTTATGCATTCCCGGCAAAGGGTGCACCGGGAGGGGTCGGTCAGCTGGACTGTGAGTCCCGAGCCCTGGACCATGGGGATGCCATACTGCAGGTAGAGAACCAGGGGGATGCAGGATTCAGCATGGCAGTTGCAGAGCACGTAGCCCTTGCGGCCTTCCGGGCGGGATACGGTCATGACCTGGTGGACCAGGCCGTAATCTTCACACTCTTTTAGCTTGGCTATGACCTTCTCCGGAACAATAAAATCATCCCGGTAGCCTTCCCTGGAGAGATCGCTCATATCTTCAACATACAAGAAGCCCATGCAGGTATCCCGGGGCATCCTGCTGTCCGCGGGCAGGTAGTAAGCCTTGCAGGAACAGGGCTGCAGCCGTCCCACCCCCGCCCTCCGGAGCAGGGTGAGGATATTCTCATAGGGCATGATCCTTGGCCGCCCCTCCAGGGAGCCCTGGCAGGGAATCACCAACCCGTTAAAATAGCGGCAGAACCGGGCAAAGAGGTACTTCAGCGGCTTCCCCAGCAGCCGGTGCCGGGTGGCCCGCCCCCAGGCGAGGAAAAATTCCAG
>NZ_JBHGXH010000167.1:0-5695 GCF_041936445.1 Candidatus Darwinibacter acetoxidans
GGTGCAAAAGTTCTTGATCTACGGTAATCTGGTATTGAGCCATTCAAATTCCTCCTCTTAGAATTCTGGTTTGTCCAACTTCTATTCTAACTGAGGAATTTGTTAATGGCTCTCCTATTTTTTCAGAAAACCATTTTTACACCATTATACGGACTCAACTTACGGGCTCCTTCGCGAGCCCGTATTCTCGTTATTAGACAAAAAAGGGCCGTGCAGGATGAACTAATCAACGTTCATTCTGCAACAGCCCCTTAAAGTCTCTGCGCTGTGGTCAGCTGCCTAGAAACGCTGGGTAATACCCGCGCTGATGCCGGTAAAAGCTTCCCGGGTGGGGCCAAATTCCAGGCCCTCGTGCTTGAAGCCGGGCACTTTGAACGATCCCCCCACAAGGCCCACCTGTATGCTGAGCTCCTCGGAGAAGTCGTAGGTCACATCCAGCCGGGCGTTAAAGGATGTGCTGGCCAGTATATCCGCGGTGGTTTTCTTGGCGCTGGTGTACGACCAGTTCACCCAGGGTGTCGCGGTCAGCACGGCGCTGCTGCGCACCTTGGGGGCCAGTTCAATGTCCAGCACCACCTGGCCGGCAAAGCCGTGCCCGGTGAGGGTGAAATCCCCACTCTGCCCGCCCAGCTCGCCATCGAAACGGGTGGAAAGCAGGTGGTAGCCGAGGCCCACGTAGATCTGCATGGGTCCCTCTTCCAACAGGCGGTAGTTGGCGGCCAGCTGGCCCAGGTTCTGGCTGACGGACTTGCCGCCCAGACTGAGGCTCCCCAGGTAGCTGCCGGTGAAGCGGAGATCCTCGTGATCGTACTGTCCCCAGACGCTGGTGAGCAGCTGTGATGCCCTGGCGCTGCCTTTCCCCAGAATGTCGGCGTAATTGGCCCAGCCGTAGCTCAGCTGCACACCGGCGAGCAGCTGCGCCGCGGCGCTCTGCGTTCCCGCGAGCAGGCAGATCAACAGAACGGAAAGGGTTATCAAGATGAAACCTCGACGCATGCGCGGCTCCTCCTCTTGGTTAGTTCGGGATGGGCATAAATTCGTGATCTTGCTTAGGAAAACCTGCTGCGCTTAGAAGGTTTTCCGCCGGTTTGTCAGAATATAGAAAGGAAAAACACCGAAAGTTGCGGAGGGCTGAATCGTGAAGAGACTAGTGTGTATGCTGGCAGTGTTGGCTGTGGTTTTCGGAGCAAGTTTGGCTGCGGGCGCCGTATCTGTGGAAGGCGATGCTAGCTATCTGATGGGTTTTGGTGACAACAAGGGGCAGGGCTTTGCCGCCCATGCCAAAGTGGAGCTCATGGCTGAAGTGTTTGCGGATGCCGGGTTTTCCTATGTGACGTTCGGTGAAGAGCGCACTGAGACCCTGTTGACTTTGGGAGGCCTCTACCGTGTAGCCAGCGAGGAAGACCTGCAGATCTTTATCGGAGGCGGCTATGCCATGCTGACCCTCACCGAAAAAGGCGTGGCTGCCGAGGGGAACGGCGATGACGAAAAGGGTAATGGCATCTTCGGCAAATTCGGGTTCACGCTGATTCCCGGTCCCAAGATGACCCTGGTGGCCGATGTGGGCTACGCACCCCGCTTCAAGCTCAATGCGGATGACCGAGTCAGCCTGATTACCGCCCGGGCTACGCTCTCTTATGAGGTCATGGAGAACATTGCCGTGCAGGGAACTGTGAAGCACTACCGCGCGGGTAAGGATATCCAGAGCGGTGTTTTGATCGGCGGCGGAGTGGCCATCTCCTTCTAAGCCTTCTCTTTTAGCTTGAGCACTAGACCCCGGCTGTACACAGCCGGGGTTTTAAAATGTTCATTTTGACATTGACAAAATTAAGCACCGTCTTTAGAATGTGAAGTAAGGAATTGGAAAGTGAAAGTGCGAGCTTTAATTTATGAAGGTGGTGATTAATGTTGTCGAAACCCATCCTGACCAAATGCCCCGTGTGCGGCAAGGCCATGGCCGTGACTAAGCTGCACTGCAGCAGCTGCCACACCACGATTGAGGGCCGTTTTGAGGCCTGCCGCTTCTGCCGCCTCAGCAGTGAGCAGCGGCAGTTCATTGAGGTCTTCTTGACTTCCCGGGGTAACATTAAGGAGGTGGAGCGCCTTTTGGGTATCTCCTATCCCACGGTGCGCAGCCGTCTCGATAACGCACTGGAGGCTTTGGGCTACCGTGTGGAGCGGGAGCAGGACTTAAGGCGCAAAGAAATCATTGAGGCCCTGGACAAGGGCGAGATTACTTCGCAAGAGGCCATCAAGCTTCTGCAAGGGTAGGAGGGAGGTCAACATGCAGGAAGAACGGAGAATGATCCTGCGCATGCTGGAAGAGGGGAAGATCACCGCGGAGGAGGCGGAGGCTCTGCTCAATGCCCTGGGTGATGGCGCGGAGAGCAGTGAAGACAGCGAACCTCAAGAAGACCCCTGGGCGCGCCTGGAGAAGATGGGCGAAGATTTCGCGTCCAAGGTGGAAATTGCTGTGGAGCGCTTTTCCCGCTCCCTGGAGCACACGGTGGGTGAGAAGCTCACCAAACTGCCGAAGATCCTGGTCAAGTTCCCTTTCCTGGGCTTCGAAGAGACCCAGGAGTTCACCCAGGTGGTGCGGGGACCCGTGGGCTTGGGGGAAGTCATCCCCGTGGAATTGAGCAACGCCAACGGACCCATCCGCCTGCAGGGCTGGTCCGAGGACTACTACCAGCTCACCGTGGTACAGCGCCTTAAGGGACGGGACCGGGAGCTGCTGCGCAGCCGCCTGTTTGAGGTGGATTGGGAAGACAATGCCACCAGGGAAGAGTTCAAACTGGCTGTGCCCAGTTACGGCGATCGCTCCATCTCGCTGCACCTGATGGTGCCGGAGGGCCGCACCTACCAGGTGATCTTAGCCTCGCAAAACGGCTCCCTGCGGGTGGAAAACCTCAAGGGGACGGCGCTGGAGCTGCGGACCATCAACGGTTCCACGGAGCTCCGTTCAGTGAAGGCCCAAAGCCTGGTGGGGAAAATCGGCAACGGTTCCTGCGAAATGGACGGGGTGGAGGCGGAAAGCATCCGGCATACGCTGGGGAACGGCTCGTACCGCCTATCGGTGGCGGCCCCGGCGGTGGATTTGACCACCACCAACGGAACGGTCAATGTGCGGGTTACCAATCTCCAGGGCCGTGCGGATTACCGCCTGCGCACCACCAACGGTGCCATCAAGGTGAGTCTGCCCTCCCGGGTGGATCTGGGAGTATCGCTGGATCTGAAAACTTCGGTGGGGCGCGTTGCCGCAGAACTGGATTCCCTGGAAATCACCAAGCACGAGCGGCAGGGGGGAGGAGCGCTGCTCACAGCCCATTCCTCCGATTACCAGTCCTTTGCAGACCAGCTTCACCTGGAGGCCCGCTGCGTTTCTGGATCCATAACTGTATCCTCCGGAAGTAATTAAGCAGGAACAGCGAAAGATGTGGCGAAAAATAAAGGGGATGGTTAACGACCATCTCCTTTTGGCATGGAAATGAGGTTTAGTATGATCAAGTTGATTGCATCAGATCTCGACGATACGCTGCTGGATCGGGATGGTCGGATCAGCAGGGAGAATAGGGAGGTGGTACAAGAAGCGGTTGCCCGGGGGGTGATTTTCACCCTGGTCACCGGACGCATGTTCCATTCTGCGGCTCCCTTCGCCCACGAGCTGGGCCTAGATGAGCAGCAGCCAATCATCTGCTACAACGGAGCTTTGATTCAGCGCCTGTCCGGTGAGGTTCTCTATGAACGCTATCTTTCCCCGGAGCTGGCCCAGACTGTGGCGGAACACGGCCGCGAGCGCGGCTGGACGGTGAACGTCTACTACAACGATGAACTCTATGTCGCGGAGATCAACAGCGACGTGGAGCGCTATGCGGCTGGAGTTCAGGTCGGGGTTACCGCGGTGGGCGATTTGGTGGAGTTCATCAAGGACGGCGGGAAGAGGTTGGCTAAGATCCTCATTCCAGGCCGCCCCGAGGACAGCCGGGACCGCATCGCAGAACTGAGGCAGTTAGTAGGATCACAGGTGGAAATTGCCAGTTCGAAACCGCAGTATATTGAGATTACGAGTGCAAACACAACTAAAGGCCGGGCTCTCAAGTGGCTGGCAGAATTCTTCGGAATCAGCCCGGCGGAAGTGCTGGCCATTGGTGATGGAAACAACGATGTGAGTATGCTGCAGGCGGCGGGGATCGCCGTGGCAGTTGGTAATGCTTCCCCGGCTGCGAAGGAAGCAGCGAGTTATGTAACCAACCCCAGTTGGGAGCATGGGGTGGCTGAAGCCATTAGGAAGTTTGTTCTGGCTCCCGACGTTGCGAAGCAGCCCCAAACCTCGTCCTGAATTTGGTAGAGACAAGGGGCGGAAAAATCTGCAAGTTTGTTTTGCCAAACAAAACATTGTGTGTTATTATTTCATTGTAAGTTAATATGTCTGGGCTCCGTACCCCGGCATATTTGAAATATCCCACTTTTTGACGGAGAGGAGATTTTTCGTTGGCACAAGTTCTTCTGAAAAACGTTACGAAACGTTTTGGTAATGTAACTGCTGTAGACAACATCAGCTTGGACATTAAAGACAAGGAGTTTATCGTACTGGTTGGTCCCTCGGGCTGCGGTAAGTCCACCACCCTCAGGATGGTGGCGGGCCTGGAGGAGATCACCGAGGGACAGATTACCATCGGTGATACCGTGGTCAACGATGTGCCCCCCAAAGACAGGGACATCGCCATGGTTTTCCAGAACTACGCGCTGTATCCCCACATGGACGTGTACAACAACATGGCTTTCGGTTTGAAGCTCCGCAAGTTCCCCAAGGATGAGATCGACCGGAGAGTTAAGGAAGCCGCGAAGATGCTCGGTATCGAGAACCTGCTGGACCGCAAACCGAAGGCACTTTCCGGTGGTCAGCGTCAGCGTGTGGCCGTTGGCCGGGCCATCGTCCGTGAACCTAAGGTGTTCCTCATGGACGAGCCGCTGTCCAACCTGGACGCCAAGCTCAGGGTGCAGATGAGGGCGGAGCTGAGCAAACTGCACAACCGCCTGCAGACCACCATCATCTACGTGACCCACGACCAGACGGAAGCCATGACCATGGGCGACCGCATCGTGGTCATGAAGGACGGACATATTTACCAAGTAGGTGCTCCCCTGGACATCTACAACAACCCGGACAACATGTTCGTCGCCGGCTTTATCGGCAGCCCTGCCATGAACTTCCTCGATGTGGTGCTGGGTAAGGAAGGCGAAACCTACACCATCGATGCCAAGACGTTCAAGATGGAGATCCCCGCGCAGAAGACCGCCGGCATCAAGAATCTGGGCAAATATGTGGGCAAGTCCATCGTCCTCGGTATCCGTCCGGAAGACATCGAAGACGCAGCCATCGTGGGTGAAGATCCCCAGTACCAGATCGTTGAGGCCGATGTGGACGTTACCGAGCCCATGGGCGCCGAAGTCTACGTCTACTTCTCCTCCGGAGAGAACAGCTTCATCGCCCGTCTGGATGCATCCACCAGCGCAAGGGACGGCGCCAAGCACAAAGTGGGCTTCAACATGATGAAGATCCACCTCTTCGACAAGGATACGGAGGAAGTCATCCGCTAAACGGAGAGCACAGACAGCTGAATAGGGAGAGGGTACCGTGCGGTGCCCTCTTTTTTCGCGCCCTGCGCCCCTTGGTTTTGGCGAACATTGGTTC
>NZ_JBHGXH010000168.1:0-1188 GCF_041936445.1 Candidatus Darwinibacter acetoxidans
GGACGTAGTGTTCTCCACACTTGCAAACCGGGGCGAGCAACGCATCCCCGACGCGGGCCTCCGATAGATGTTCTAGGTCATCCCTGAAACACCTGTAACACACTGCCATTCTCTTCTCCTCCTTCCTTTCTGCCGGGATTAACGGCTCCCGGCGGGCCGGATTTTCTACCAGGTGTGATTCCGCTCGGTTTTCACGCTACCGTCCGGCATAGCGTACTGGCAGCAAATATCCAGTGAGCATTCTTCGCGAGGATCGCTGCAGTCCTCGGTCCACCGCTTCAGCAGGACCGGCTCCCCGGTCTCCCGCGCCTCGTCAAACTTGGCCTTCCGCTCCTGGTCTGCGGCAGCCTTCTGCGCTTCTGCCGCTTCCCGGGCGGGGCGGGTGTATTCGACGGCCTGCGAATATGTGAATTCCTTACCCAGGGCCTTTACGGCCGCATCAGCCACGTGGTAGCCCCATCCGTCCACGTATTCGGCCAGCCCCAACTCCTCAAGCAGGTCAGCGGCGGCACCGAAAACTTCGTAACCGGAGAGGTATTCGCCGTCGTGATAATGCAGGGTAATTTTCAGCTCCCCGGCTTTCATCGCGCGAATTTCCTCCTGGCGCGCCGCTTCTTCGGCAGCCTTCTTCGCCTTCTCAGCCGCCCGCCTCTCGGCCGCCCGGCGCTTCAACTCAGCCATGATTTCCGACTTCAGTTCTTTCAGCTCGGCGACCTCGGCAGCGCTCGGCTTGCCGCGGACCGCCAAACCCTCCTGTCCGTTCTTGTAAGCCAGTTCGATTTTAAACTTTTTAATCAGCCCGTCGATTTTCGCCTTCATCTTGCTTCCCCCTTTCCTTTTCTAATCTAATTATAACATGCGTATACGTATAATGCAAGCATATAAATATTAAGTTTTCTTAACAATTAGGGCAAAAAAAATAGCCCCTCCGTATCCGTAGAGGGGCTGTAAGTAAAAAGGGAGTTATCTCGAAAGGGGGTTTAGCCGTGTTTGATATCGCCGAGCAGGCTCGCCAGCTCCTGCTCGATACGGTAAAGAGGGTCCGCGGTCCATCCCGCCGGGTAAAGGCTGGCCCTTAACCTGCGAACGTTACCAAGAATCGCATTTAGCCGTAGAGGGGCCTCACACCCCTCCAGATAGTCCAGGGTTTCTTTTAGGGTCAGGAATACCTTTGTAGCATGATAACGC
>NZ_JBHGXH010000169.1:0-2196 GCF_041936445.1 Candidatus Darwinibacter acetoxidans
AAGGTCTTCAGCCGGGGGTTTTCTGTAGCCCTTGGCCTAGGTCTGGTTCATGGATTTAGGTCTATCGGCGGGCTATTGACTGACCTTATTACTACCGCGGCCAAGACCGAGACTTTTGACGTGGCCATGCAGGCCGTGGCCCGGTCCAGCGGCTACCCGATCCCGGTGCTCCAGCAGCAGCGCAAAGAAGTGATGGCGCTGGGGATCGCGGAACAGGAAGCGACCCAGATGATGACCCGCTTCATGCAGGCGCAGCTCGATACCGCAGATGCGGCCAAGATCGCCCGGATCGCCCAGGATGCTGGAACTGTGGCCAGCATGAACTCAAGCGAGGCCACAGCCCAGATTACTGAAGCCATTGCTAAACTGCGACCGGAGCTCCTGACCGCCTTCGGCTTCACCCGCAACCTGAACGACATTTACGGCGATTACGCGCGGACTGTGGGCAAGACTGCAAGCAGCCTGTCTGAAGTTGAGAAGAAGCAGGCCATGCTTAACTACATCTTCCGCGAAGGCGAGAAGATCGCCGGCGCCTACGAATCGGCCATGGGCACCGTTGGCAAAAAGATGGGTTCCTTGGAGAAGCTGGAGCTGTCTAAGAAGCTGATGCAGGAGCTCAAGACGGCTCTGGCCCGGCCCCTGCTGCTCCCTGCTTTTGGTTACTGGGTGGATACGATGCATAACGCCTTTGAACGGGCCAAGGCCTGGGTGGAAGCGAACCAGGCGACTCTCATCGGTTGGGGACAGACAGCGAAGAATGTAGTGGCAGGTATCGTCCGCGGTGTGCAATGGATAACGAACGCTTTTATCAAGAACTGGGGCGCCATCCGTTTCGCTGCGACGGCGTTCATCAGCTATCTGGTGTTGTCCAGAGCGATCAACCTCGCTCGAACCGCGACCCTGGCGTTCTCTATCGCTGTCTCTGTGCTCCGCGGGCAATCCGTGATCACCTCCGGTGTGTTGGGGGCCTTGAGCACTGTTGTGCAAACATACCGCTTGCAGATGGCCTTGGCTCCGGTGGCTACAAATATTTTTACTGCATCTCTTTACAGCTTACAGGCAGGGCTCTATGCTGTCTGGACCGCCCTGGGCCCGGTAGGCTGGGTAATTCTGGCCATCTCCGCGGCCATCGCCGGCGGCTCCTACCTGTGGTCGAAGTACTCTGCTTCTGTCCGTGCAGCCAATGACGCAGCTCGCGAGGCACAGATGCAAAAACTGGCCGACCAGCAAGCAGCAGTCGCTAAGGCAGCAATGAAGGCCGTCAAGGGCGAGGACAGCCTGGCTGACGCGATCAAGAAGGCTGGCAAGGCCGCGGCGAGGACCCTGATGCCTTTCGATGAGATCCACACCATCCAGAAGGACATGGCCGGGGCCGGGATGGGTGAGATCGGCGATCTGGATACTCCTGCGATTGATATGCCTGATCTTGGCTTCCCCGGCATGGGCGACTTTATGGACGGCTTCGGTGCCGCCCTCGACGAGCTCAAGCCCACGTTCAAGGGCTTCCTCAGCTGGATGTGGGAGGGAGCGAAAGAGCTGTTCAACAAATACTTCGAAGGCTGGGACTGGTGGGAGATTCTGCTTTTGGGGCTAGGTCCAGCCCCCATGCTGGGCGTGCTGATTTATAAGAATTGGGATAAGGTTGCTGATTGGGCGAAGGAGAAGTTTGGCCCGATGTGGGATGGTGTCATTGTAAAGTGGGGCAATTTTACTGCCTGGGCCGGCGATATGTGGGATGCCGTCAAGGCAAAGTGGGGGGATTTCAAAACCTGGTGCAGCGAGACATGGCAGGCGCTATGGGATCCGGTAAAGCAAAAATGGTCTGATTTTAAAACCTGGGCCGGCAACTTTTGGGATTCGGTCAAAGAAAAGTGGAACGAATTTAAGGTTTGGGTCAGCGATGTATGGGGTGCCTTCTGGAATCCGGTAAAGGAAAAATGGGGTATCTTCAGAAGTTGGGCTAAGGAACTACTGGCCCCTGTTAAGCAGAAATGGAACGAGTTTAAGTTGTGGGCCCGGGGCATCTGGGACGGGCTGCTCAAAAAATGGAACGAAATCAAAAGATGGTCGTTGTGGACCTGGATCAAGAACAAAGTTGACTGGCTAAAAAACGTCTTCAACTTCAAGTGGAGTTTGCCGAAAATCAAGCTTCCGCGGTTTAAAGTGTCCTGGTCTAAGGCTGGCTTCTGGGGTAAA
>NZ_JBHGXH010000170.1:0-1288 GCF_041936445.1 Candidatus Darwinibacter acetoxidans
TATTTTCCAGGTTTCCCTGGGCCGGATTCTTCCCGGGGAAGAGGTGAGAATCAAGATCGCTTACCTTGGAACGATATCGTACCAGGATGGGGAGTTCAGGATATCCATCCCCACCCTGGTGGCGCCGAGATATATCCCCGGCAGCCGGATCAAGGAGAAGAAGGGAATGGGCTGGTCGAATCCTACTGACCGGGTCCCCGACGCCGATTTTATTACCCCGCCGGTGGACCCCGGAGCCGCTTACCGGGTTGAGCTCGAGCTGAACCTGCAGCCCTTGCTGCCCGTTGACGAATACAGCTCTCCTTCGCACCAGTTGAAGGTAACTGCCAGGGAAGACGGCGGCGCGCGGATCACCCTGGCCGAGGGCAAGGCCCCCCTGGACCGGGACATCGTCATCCTGGGCCGCTGCCGGGAGGAAAGCACGACAGCGGGATTGAGCTGGAAAGATCCGGAAACCGGCGAGGGCTACTTCTACCTTCACCTCCTTCCCCATCTTGGCGCCCGCTTTGTCCGTGAAGCGCTAAATTTCATCTTTCTCATTGACATTTCCGGTTCCATGCACGGGGCCAAGTTGCAACATGCCAAAAATGCCATGCAGCTGTGCCTGCGGAACCTGGAAGACGGCGATAGATTCAACATTGCCGCCTTTGAAAGCGGCTGCTGTTACTTTTCCCCTGAGGGGAGCGTGCTGTTCAACCAGGCCTCCCTTGAACGCGCCTCGAGCTGGATCAACAATCTCAGTTCGATGGGCGGCACCGAGATCATGGAGCCGGTGGATTTTGCCCTTAAAAACAGCGGCGAAGATGGAACGGTAATCCTCCTCTTCACAGACGGTCAGGTCGGAAATGAGCAAGAAATTATCGATCGGGTCAGGAGAGGGATCAGGGGCAATCGACTTTTTACTTTCGGAATCGATACGGCGGTAAACAGCTACTTTATCAACCAGCTTGCCGAAGCGGGAAGAGGGCTTCCCGAGTTTATCTATCCCGGTGAAAGGATAGAGGATAAGTTGATCCGCCAGTTTTACCGCATAAACTCGCCGGTGATCAGCGATGTAACAGTCAAATGGAGTGCAATGCAGGATGTGGAGTTTTATCCACGAGATATTAAGGCGATATTTGACCGTGAGCCGCTGATACTGGTGGGAAAGTATAGCGGAGAACTTGCCGGATCTTTATCTTTTATTGGCAGGCTGGAAGAAGAAGAGCACCGGGTGGAGATGGATCTAACACGTCTCAGAACTGACAGCAGTTTTAGCTTCCTGAAAAAGATATGGGCCAAAATGAAG
>NZ_JBHGXH010000171.1:0-1308 GCF_041936445.1 Candidatus Darwinibacter acetoxidans
CCCGGGAGAATACGCGCCATATCAGGCCTGGTTACTCCACCGGCCGGAGAAGGTGACGTGAAGCGGCGCACTCCCGGCGTGTCATACCGTGCCATCGCGAGCCAGTGCGGCGGGTCACCCCGAACCGGCGCATAGCGGCGCGCCATAGCGCGCCATAGCGCGACAATGCGAGACGGCCGGCAGGTCGCCCCTGAAGCGAAACATTGCGAACCATTGCGAAACACCGAACCGACGAAGAACGACGAGTGGCAACAATGCACCTGAAACAAAGCCGTTCCCCGTGGAGCCCGGGAGGGGCGGCACGACGGGATCGTCTACACGCGGCGGCGAAGGTGAAGGAGAATCAGGGGCGACGGACAGATCTTAACCTTTTGGAGAATTCTCCAAAAAGTAAACCGATCGACACCCGCGCGGAGGTCGCCAAGATCGCCGGAGTATCTGACAACACTATCGCCCGGGTTGAGAAGATCGTGCAGAAGGCACCGGAGGAGGTGCTAGTACCAAAACGCGCCCTCATATCATGCCATATCCGGCCGATCTTCTCTCGCCATGACTTCTTACACCTACGGCAGAAGAGAGGCCGGGAAATTGACGATATGAAGGCGATCTTTGGCGATTTCGGACACTTGTCTAAATCCGCCAAAGATATTAACCGATCGTCAACAGTCTTTCGTGCCATACCGACCGCATCCGCGATCTCTTGCTGTGTGTGGCCGGGACAATGCAGGCGGGACACCGGCCGACACCAGGCCGGCACCACTTTCCGCACCCCCTTTTTTGCGGGGAATAATCGTTTACCGCAACCGGCACCAGGCCGACACCGGACCGGGAGCCCTGGAGGACCTCGCCCGGTAACCGCCGGGTTCCTTCGGAAATCTGGGGTTGACCCCCGCACCTACACGCGCGAGGAGGCGATCTTGTTGCTTTTGGAGAATTCTCCAAAAGCGTTCCCACACCCACACGCGCGAGAAGGCGATTAACGCGGCCGGGGAACGTGAGCGGTAACGTTACCGCCCGCATAGATTGCGTATAACGGCCGATCGCCTGCCGGCCCTACCTGGCTATGTCCGGGTGGACGATCGGCCGAAAAAGGGACAATGTACACGGGACAAAGGGGGTTAGCGGTCCGTCACCCGGTTCATAACAACATTCCAGACCGCGACGGCACCGAGCCGCACCCCTGTTTCATGCAAGTGCGGCGGCGAGTTCACGGTCTCCCTGGGTGTGATCCCGGCATAAGCCCTTCCTCTTTTTCGAGTCCTTCGCGGACCCCTGCGCTTACCAGGTCGGGCCTACCCCGATCTTATA
>NZ_JBHGXH010000172.1:0-1251 GCF_041936445.1 Candidatus Darwinibacter acetoxidans
GAAAGTGCAACTGCGCCGGATAAGGGAACTGGCGCTGCTACACTCCCGTTGGTACCAGAGGTCGCTGCAATCGCGCCGTTCAGCGTTCGTACCCGCGTTACGCTCACGCTCGTGCTCGCACTCGCGAGAAGGGAGCCTTCAATCGGGGTAGGTGCCTTAAGCGCCCCGCCAACCGTCGCGTTCCCGGGAACCGTCGCGGAATTCCCGCGTATCCGCACCCAGGCCTCGATCTGCGTCGTCGCCTGCGCCGGACAGGTGCCGGTCAGCCGTGCCTCCACCTGAAGGCCACCAGCGACCGAGGCTTGAGCCGGAAGGGTGGTTCTGGTCAAAGGTGTGGTGGCCCGAAGAAGAGACTCTAGAGTAGCCGCATTTGCCGGAATCGCCCCGTACAGGTTAGCAATAACCTGGATCTGCCCAGAACATGAAGGTGTGGCCGAGACAGTGAGGGCTGTAACAGGAAGAGTGGCCTTAAGCAACCCAGATATGCTCGCCTTGCACGGTATAGCGCCGGAAATCAGATTCGTTGCTTTTAAGACTCCGCTTAACGCACCTTTCCCGGGAGCCGACCCAATCAGGCTCCGGAGCCGCGTAATAACGCCTGACAAGCCTACCTGCACGCTGATCGCGGCCCCGTACAGATCGAGCAGCGCCTGCAGATAGCCGTTGCTAATACTGACGGCTCCTGGTGCGCCTGAGATGCCACGTAGCCGCGTGAGCATCGGAGTTTTTACCGTTGCGCTTGTGGCAATCGTGCCCCTTACCGACCGCAGACGGGTGATGGTCCCCTTTGTCCCTGATGCCGCCTCAACCGTCCCGGCAAGTTCATGGGTGACCCCGGTCTCGTACGAGTATGTCACGAAGGTGTCGTGCAACACAGCGTTCATGGCCCGAATCCAGGCGGGGGAACGGGCAGGGATCGACAGGGCTACGAACCCGACCTCTCCATTGAAATGGAAAGAGCCCTCCCCCCTAACATAATATTTACCGATTCGGAGAGGTTCGGAAGAGGCGAGAGATGCATCTGTGGGTAGAACCCGGGGAGATTTGGCAATACCATCCACCACTGCAGATAAGGTATTACCAGATCTACTCCCGCCGATGTACTTCCAGTCCCAGGCTGTGGATAACTCTAAACGCACATTTACGTATTCGCTGCTGCCAGGGGGTTTGGCGACAAAATAATACTCGGCACCTGCAGTATTCATCTGTATGGCAAACCCATCGACCCACCAACCCCCTTTAGACACTATC
>NZ_JBHGXH010000173.1:0-1481 GCF_041936445.1 Candidatus Darwinibacter acetoxidans
ATGAGCCTGGCGAGGTGGGATAAATGGCCGTTCAAATTATCCAGGATTTCATCCCAAAGGGCCGGAAGAACCGCCCGGGCTACAAGATGACTCCCCGCTACATCACCATTCACGATACCGCCAACCCGGGCGCCGGTGCGAACGCCAAAGCCCACGCTGCCTATCTCAGGGGCGCTGCGGCTGCCGCGATCCCGGCCAGTTGGCATTTTACCGTAGATGACAAGGTGATATATCAGCACCTACCGCTAACGGAAAACGGCTGGCATGCCGGCGACGGCACCAATGGCACCGGGAACCGTCAGAGCATCGGGATAGAGATTTGCGAAAACCGGGACGGCAACAGGGTCAAGGCCGAAGCAAACGCGGCCTGGCTGGTGGCGAAGCTGCTGAAGGATTACGGGCTGAAGATAACCGCGGTCAAGCAGCACTACGACTGGAGCAAGAAGAACTGCCCCAACGTGTTGCGCGGCCGCAAAGACGGCTGGAAGAACTTCCTGGCGGCTGTAGAATCGCACTTAAAGGCCGGGGACATGCCCGCCATCACCCGCGCTATCGGCCTTGAGGTAGACGGCAAGGCCGTAAAGGAAGTAGGTTACCTGATCGACAATGCCACCTACGTCCGGGCCGCTTATGTGGTCGGGCTGGCCGGGGGCAAAGTAACCGGGCATGGCGATCATATCAAAATCGTGCTGCCGGCCAAAACAGACCCGGCAGAGATCGCCAAACTCAAAGCCGAGATCAACGGGCTTAAGGCCGCGAACGCTGCCCTGGAGGCGAGGATCGAAAATGCCAGAATCGCACTGTCCTGACGTCCAGCTGCGCATCGAGGCGATCCTCGCCCATATTCAACGGCTGCGTGCGAGCATCTACCCCGCCGATTGGACCGCCGATCCTCTTTACCGTATCGAGCAGGAGCTGGCGAGCCTGCTTAGCGACCTGAAATAACCCCCCCCTCTTAACCAACCGCCCCTCTTCGGAGGGGCTTTTTTGTGTACTTCTTTAGCCTAACAATGTTATGAAATCTTAACATCTTTTCCCGTAAAAATAGTGAGAAAAGACCAAAAAAGACTTGACGGAATACCCTATATAGGATATTCTATATATAGAAAGGGAAGGGGGAAGCAAGATGTTCTTAAAAATTGGAGAGGTCAAAGATGAAAGAATCGAGGGTTACCTTACCACATACTGCAGCGCCATTGTTAAGGAGACGGAAAAGGCCATCCAGGTTGAAACCGTTCGCCGGCGGCAGCGGCCCAGCGGGAAGGTGCGGGAAAGCACCTACGCCGACTGGCTGCCAAAAAGCCAGATTGAACGCATCGGGGATTATATCGTTATTCCCGGCTGGCTGGCTGACAAAAAGCAGGTGAAGAGTTTCGACATCACCTGCACACTTGACGGGGTTGCGCTGAAGGAGCAGACCGGGCTGGATCTGCTAAAGCTCACCCCGGCGCAGCGGATCGAGCTCTTAGAGAAGGGCCTGG
>NZ_JBHGXH010000174.1:0-1544 GCF_041936445.1 Candidatus Darwinibacter acetoxidans
GGCTATATCTTAGCCACGATCCATCGCGCGGAGAATACGGATGAGCCCCGCCGCCTGCGGGCGATCTTGGGCGGCCTTCTTCAAGCAGCGGCTGATATTTCGGTAATCTTTCCGGTGCACCCCCGCACCAGATCGGCGTTAGAAAGAGAAGCGCTTATCTCGATAGACCATCCAGATCTTCACATGATTGACCCGGTTGGCTATCTAGATATGGTAATGCTGGAAAAACATGCCCGGTTAATCGCTACCGATTCGGGCGGGGTCCAGAAGGAGGCCTTCTTCCATGGCGTGCCTTGTGTAACCCTGCGGGATGAGACCGAGTGGGTGGAGCTGGTGGAGCTGGGGTGGAACAGGATTGTGCCGCCGCGAAGCGAACGAGAGGTGGCTCAAGCGCTGCTTGATTCGCTGGACCATCCGGGCGGCCGGGAGGGCTTCCCGTACGGCGGCGGTGACGCTGCGGCAAAGGTTGTGCAGTGCCTTGTAGAAGGGGTGAACTCTTAAGAATTAGTTGCCCAATCAATCACGATGTTGAGATTTTTCCGTCACTTTATGCGAAAAAGACAAAGAGATTTAAAGGGATTTTAGGGGTTTTGTAGAATTTTAACTTGTCTCCTTTCTTGATCTACCTGGGTTGCATGGAAGGAGGTGAGAAGAAACTGAAGAAAAAGAAATTAGATTATTACCGTTACATACTTTGGCTATTACCAGCTGTGTTAATAATTTTAACCATGGTTATGCCTTCGGCATTGACTGCCGCCAGCGCTCCTCCACAGGTTATCTCTGTTGAGGCGGACCGGTCCGGTACCGTTTCTACTGGAACAACGGTGCGCTGGACCTGCCAGGCTGAAGGCCCTGGTGCTTTAGAGTATGCCTGGTATCTTTATCGTGACGGTGAGCGGGTTCATGTGCAGTGGTACCGGTCGCAGGAATATTTTGAGTACCGTTTGGATCAGCCTGGGACCTACCATGTCAAAGTTTTTGCGCGTACGCTTGCGGATATCCGCAGCGGTGGTACAGATTCTGCCTCTTTGCTTGTGGAGCCGCCTCCTCCTCCGCAGGTTATCTCTGTTGAGGCGGACCGGTCCGGTACCGTTCTTGCTGGAACAACGGTGCGCTGGACCTGCCAGGCTGAAGGTTCTGGTCCATTAGAGTATGCCTGGTATCTTTATCGTGACGGTGAGCGGGTTCATGTGCAGTGGTATCGTTCGGGGAACACTTTTAGCTATAAGCTTTCTGAGCCGGGCAGCTATCATGTGCTTGCTTTTGCGCGGATCATGCCTGGGGACATTCGCAGCGGTGGTGAAAACTCTGTCTCACTAGTTGTTGAAGGTAACGAATTGATTAAATATACGCAATATAACCTGACCTTAGATCAGGCGCTGGCCAGGCAGATGAGTTTGAGTACGCCGCCGCAGACCGATAAGTATCGCAACCAGCCGGCTTACGTGCACAGCCAGGTCCTCTCCGGGGTTGCCAGGCAAGGCACGGTTGCCTATGACGGGGTTAGAATACGCACCAGCCCCTGGCTGGAGGATAAGTACATT
>NZ_JBHGXH010000175.1:0-2846 GCF_041936445.1 Candidatus Darwinibacter acetoxidans
GGGTGGTGGAAGTAGGTGATTTTATGCCGACATGGAAGGACATCGCGTATAAATACGTTGTAAAACATGACCACACTGCCGAGGCCGCGGGGCACCTCGTCGCCGGCAATACCGTCGTCATTCCCGACCCGGACGGCGACCTGATTCCGTTTCTCATTCGGCGGGACAGCTTGACAGCGGGGCCGGGCGGCAAAGTTAGGGTGGTGGAGTGCGTCCATCTTTATTATGAGCTCGCCGAAGGCCCGATTCGCTCCTACACTCTCGCAAACGCCATCCCATCAACAGCTATTGCGGCCGCGCTCGCCGGCACCCGCTGGACCGTCGGCAACATCGCGCCGGAACTGGCTACCCTGGTCAAAGACTTCCGGGCAATCCACGTCAACCCCCTGGAACTCCTGCGGCTGATTGAAAAGGGGTTCGAGGCCCGGCTCAAATTCCGCGTGGAAATCAACGGCACCGGCATTAGCACCTACAAGGTGGACCTGGTCGAAATTGAGCAGGTTTTCTCCGGGAAGCGGTTCGAGTTTGGCCGTGACCTGCAGGACGTAAAAATCACCGTGGACCGGAGCGATATTAAGACCGCCCTCTTCGGCTACGCCCTGGGTGAAGAAATCGAACCCGCCACCGGCGAACCGCTGCCGATGACATTCCGAGACGTGGAGTGGAGACGGGCCGAGGGCAACCCGGCGGACAAGCCCCTGGGCCAGGATTGGGTGGGCGATGAAGAAGCCCGGGAGCTTTATGGCATTTACGATCCGGCCACCGGGCAAATGCTCCACCGCTTTGGCAAGTATGAGAGCCAGGCCGAAACACCGGAAGGACTGCTGGAAGCGACCTGGTTAATCGGCGCCCGCTACCACTTCCGGCCCCAGGTGACGGTAGAGGGCGCCGTGGCCGACCTGGAGCGGGCGAAGATGATTGATATAAAGACCGGCGAGCTGGTCCGTCTTGAGCACGAAAAGGTGAGGCTCGGACAGATCGTTTATGTTGTAGCCCGCGACAAAGGTCTGCTTGCCGCCGTGGATGTGCGCGTAAGCAGGATCGAGCGGCATCTAAAGGAACCCTGGAAAACGCGGATCGTCTTTGGCGACCCGCTCCCTTTGGACTCTGATTATATCGCGGAAATCGAACGCATGGCTGCCTGGCGTGACAAGCGGAGAAGGATGTTGGACCGGGGGCGCGGCGGGCAAACGGTGACCGTGGCGAGCGAGGAGACGTCGCGGCCCGGCCTGTGGGAATACGCGACATACATTGTACCGAAAGGCGAACTTGCGGGGCAAACAATCCAGGCGGCGGTTGATGATTGCCATGCCAGGGGCGGGGGAAGGGTAGTCTGTCTCGAAGGAACATACAAGATCCAGGATTACGGCGTTATGCTGCGTTCCGGAGTTATTCTTGAGGGGCAGGGGCCGTCTACGGTTTTCCAGGCTGCGGAGGGCAATGCTTATTCCATGGTTTATGTTTACTTTGAAGATACCATCTACGATATGGAGAATCAAGAGAATATTGGTATCAAAAATTTATGCTTCCACAATCCCCATAACAACGCTCACAGCTCAGAATTTGTGCACGTCGCATGCTCAATGTCAGAATTTGCAGGACTGACATTGAAATGCAACCCCGGCAATATCGTTACCGGATTGAACATCATGGGGAGCCACAATATTATTCGTGACATTATTGGCGATCAGCTACACACAGCCATTTACATAAGTGGTCAGGGCAACGTCGTCACAGGTTGCAGTGCCAATGAGTGTACGCGCGGAATCGAGATGGGGGCATCCAGTGAATGCACCATTTCCAACAACAACGTTAGGGGATTTACCGCCTGTGGCATTTACCTGGACGACTCCAGCCGTAACAATATTAGCGACAACGTCTGTATCGGCGGTGACAGCGACGACTATGAGGGCGCCGGGATATGGCTTTACAGTGATCCATATATCGGCAAGGGCTCTCACGATAACTCCGTTCAAAACAACATCTGTAGCGGTGCCTACTATGGCATAACCATATTTTCGGGCTGCAACAATAACAAAGTTTCTAATAACGATTTGCGGGGCAACGAGGCGGGGCTGAACGATATGGGAACGGGAACTATCACCAGCTCAAACAACATTACCTGAGGGAGCGTGGGAAGATGCAAATCCGCACAGTAGACGGCGTGGCACACTACGCGAAATATCTTCTTAAAACAAAGGAGCTGCCCGAGGGCGATCCCTTTTTCCGCTTCCCATCCAACGAAGAAGGCATCGTCTGCTTCACCGACCGCGATCTGGATGCGGCGCAAGCATGGCTAAAAGGGCAGGGCATCGAATACGAGATTGAAGAACTGCCCGAGCCGCCCGGCTTTGAAAAAACCAGGGGCGTCCGCTACTCTTCCCGGACCGAAGCGATCAAGCACATCCGGGACGGCATTGAGCCGGAAAGCCTGACCGTTGTGCGGCTCCAGGAGCGGCTGCAGGCGGCAGAAGAAAAAGCGGCAAGGGTGGATCTGCTTGAGAACCGCCTACAATCTCTGGAAAAAGCGCAGAAAATTGCACAAGAAGGCGAAAAATGATAATATAAAGAAACAGGGAGATAAAATAAAAATTTAGCCGCTCTAATGGCGGCTTTTTTAATACGCAGCCCAGGCTGGGGGCGCGGGCGGTCCTGCGCCCCCTTCGGCTGAACGGGAGCCGGTGCCTGGATCAATATTATATCATAAAAAATTACGAGAGGGGCGGTCAAGATGCCAAACGGTGAATGTCACGTTGGCGCGGCAAACCGGGCGGAAATAGAGGCACTTAAGCGGGAGCAGAAAACGCAGAACGAATCGATCAAGGACGTAAGCGTTAAGCTGGATA
>NZ_JBHGXH010000176.1:0-24800 GCF_041936445.1 Candidatus Darwinibacter acetoxidans
GCCACTTCCTTAGAAAGCTCGCACCGCCAGGCTTTCCTCTCTGCAAGGGTTAGCTGTGTACTCCTCCCCATCAACGCACCTATCTCGATTGCACTTATGATACAATGTGTCTGCCCTAATGTCAAGTACTGGACTTCTTGCGGCACTGGGCGCACAGCCCGAAAAAGCGCAGGCAGTGATCGGTTACCTGAAACCCGCTCTCTTCTTCAATGCGCTGTTCGATAGCTTCCAAAAGGTCGCTGTGGAACTCACCGATGTAGCCGCACTGCTTGCAGATGAGGTGATGGTGGTAATGCTCCTCCTCACCGCCCAGCTTGATTTCGTAGCGGCTCTGCCCATCACCGTAGTCGAAGCGGTGGACGATCCCCAGCTTCTCCAAAAGCTCCAAATTGCGATACACCGTGGCCAGGCCGATTTCACTGTGGAGTTTCTTCGTATGCATGTAGATCTCTTCAGCGGAAAGATGGTCGTCGGCATTGGCAATGAGCACATCCAAAACGGCACTTCTCTGGGGAGTGAGCCGGTAAGACTCCTCCTCCAGCTTCGCCTTCACCCGGTCCTTCAGCATGCCTCCACCCCCTCTTAGCCAAACCGCCAGTAAAAGAACTTGACCATGAGCAGACCCACGCCCAGAATCCACGCCCAGTACAACAGGGAAGTCTGCCAGCTGCTCCCGTATCTCCTGCGCCTAGCCTCGGTGAGGGGGGCCTGCAGGAACAGGTAGAGCCAGACCAGGCCGAAAACCACGAAAGCCAGGGTGTACAGCCAGGGCAGGGCCGACTCGCCAGTTATTTCCCGGAAGGGCATGAGGATGCGCTGGGCCAGGGCCCCCAGAGCCAGATAGCCCAAGAAGAGCTGGCCGTCGAAGCGCAGCCTGCGCCGAAAGCGCCAGAGGTAAGAGAAGATGATGTAATAGAGCAGAGCTCCGTACAGAGGAAGGGGGTGCAGGCTGAACTCGCCCAAGTGCACGCCCAAAGGGCTGCTGGTCTCCCTGCCCAGGACGCTGGAACCCAGGTAAGCCAGGGACTGCATGAGAGCTGCCGAAGGGGTAAGGGCATCCAAGAAGGCTGCCGGGTTGGCCACATGCCTAAACAGGAAGTAAATGGCGTACAGGCCAGCTGCGAATAAGCCAGTGCGCTCATCCAGCTGCACGCTGCTGAGCAGGACCCAGGGGTAGAGCAGCATGCGCCAGCCGTGCAAACGGAAGACGCAGGAGATGCGCCCGGCAGCAATGAAGACCAGGGCCACCTGTACAATGCAGCGGAAGACAAAATCTGGTTCGAAACCCTTGCGCCGCCCTTCACGTTGGGCCAGATACGACCCGATCAGCAGCCCTAAACCCAGCATGGCGCCGTAAGAGTAGACGGGAAGGTTAGCGAAGAAAAACAGAATATTTTCCATAAAATACTCCTGCCCTTCACTGCTTCTATTCCCTCTAGCGGGCAAAACTCCTGCCGTTTACCAGTATTTTCAAGCAGCCTGGGCGGCGCTATACAAGCCGGTTCAGTTCCTCTTTGAGCAGCTGGTTGACGACCTTGGGATCGGCCTTCCCCTGCACTGCCCGCATCACTTGCCCCACAAAGAAGCCAAACAGGCGCTCCTCCCCCGCCCGGTAGCGGTCCAGAAGGTCCGGATGCCCCGCGAGCACCCCTTGGATCGCTTCCCGCAGCTGCTCCACGTCCCGCAGCACTTCCCAGCCCTTTTCCTTCACGATCTGCCTGGGTGAGAGGGGCGAACGGAACAGCTCCTCCAAAACCGCTTTGCTCTGGCTGTGGGTGATCAGCCCTTCGTCCACGATGGCGAGCAGCTCCGTGAGGCGCTCCGGCTCCAGATGCCCAAACTCCCGAGCCAACCCGGCATATTCCCCCATGAGCAAATTGATCAGGGCCCGGTTGTCCCCCCCGGCCACCGCCAGTTCCAGAAACAGCTGGCCAAAATCAGGGTAGTTAACCAAGAAGGTGGCCTCGTAGCGGGAGAGCCCGAACTCCTTTTCCAAACGGCGGAGGCGCTCCAGCGGGCGCTCGGGTAGGCTGGCCTTGATCCTCTCCACCCAGGCGGGGTCCAGGCGCAGGGGCGGTAGATCAGGCTCGGGGAAATAGCGGTAGTCGGGGGCATCGGCCTTGGAGCGCATAGATGCGGTCCTGCCGCTGCGCTCATCCCAGGTTCTGCTCTCCTGTCTAATTTTCCCACCCTGTTCCAGCACGATTCTCTGCCGCTCAGCCTCGTATTCCAGGGCCCGCTCCAGCGCCCGGAAGGAGTTGAGGTTTTTGACCTCCACCTTCGTGCCCAAAACGGCGCTGCCCTGGGGTTTCAGGGAGATGTTGGCGTCACAGCGCAGGGAGCCTTCCTCCATCTTCACATCGGAAACGCCGATGTAGAGCATCAGCAGCCTGAGCTGTTCCAGGAAGAGCCGGGCCTGACGGGGACTGGTGATATCGGGGGCGGTGACAATCTCGATCAGGGGAATGCCCGCCCGGTTGTAATCCACCAGAGAGTACTCGGAGTCCACAATGCTCCCGCCGCTGTGGATCAGCTTGCCCGCCTCCTCCTCCAGATGCAGGCGGGTGATGGCGGTGCGGTGCAGCTGATCGTCAATATAGTATTCCAAATACCCATCGGTGCACAGGGGATAGGTGTCTTGGGTGATTTGGTAGGCCTTGGGCAGATCTGGGTAGAAGTAGTTCTTGCGGTCGAACCGGCTGAAGTGGTGCACCTGGCAGTTGAGGGCCAGGCCCGCCTTTACCGCATATTCCACAGCCTTCTCGTTGACCATGGGCAGCGACCCGGGCAGGCCCAAGCACACGGGGCAGCACTGGGTGTTGGGGGCAGCGCCGAAGGCCGTGGAGCAGCTGCACAAGAACTTACTCTCCGTAAGCAGCGCCACATGGATTTCCAAACCGATCACGATATCATAATTCAAAACCGGCCACCCTTTCTACGTTCGCTTCCACCACGTGGGCCACCTGGAAGATCAGTTCCTCTTGGAAGTGATTGCCCATAATCTGCAGCCCGATGGGGAGCCCCCGGGCATCGGAGCCGCAGGGCAGGCTCAAGGCGCACACGCCGCTCAGATTGGCAGTGGCTGTGTACAAATCGGAAAGGTACATCTCCAGGGGATTGCGCTTCTCCCCGATTCTGAAGGCGGTGGTGGGGGTGGTGGGGGTGATGATCACATCCACCTCTGCAAAGGCCCTGGCCACCTCCTGCCTGATCAAAGTGCGCACCCGCTGGGCCTGCTCGTAGTAGGCCTCATAGTGGCTGGCACTGAGCACGTAGGTGCCCAGCATAATGCGGCGCTTGACCTCGGGGCCAAATCCCGCGCCCCTGCTTTTGGCGAACATGGTGTTCACATCGCCAGCGGGTACCCGCTCCCCGTAGCGCACCCCATCAAAGCGGGCCAAGCAGGAGCTGGCCTCCGCCGTGACCAGGGTCAGGTACGTATCGATGGCGTACTCATTGGAGGCCAGGGAGATGGGCTGTAAAACCGCACCCTGCTCCTCCAGGGAGCGCAGGACGCTCCGGGCAGCGGCCTCCACTTCCCCATGCAGTCCGGAGCTGAAAAACTCCTCAGGCACCCCAACCTTCAGGCCCTGCACCACCTGGGGGTCCCAGGCGGGCAGCGCAAAGGGGCGCGCTTCTGTGGAGGTGGCATCCCGGGGATCCGCTCCGGCGATCAAAGAAAAGAGGATGGCCGCATCCTCCACCGTGGCAGCCAGGGGCCCCACCTGGTCTAAAGAGGGCGCCAGGGCCACCACGCCGTAGCGGGACACCCGCCCGTAGGTTGGCTTCAGGCCCACCACGCCGCAGAAGGCCGCAGGCTGGCGGATGGAACCGCCGGTATCCGTCCCCAGCGACCAGGGCACCTGCCCCGCGGCCACCGCCGCGGCGGAACCACCGGAAGATCCCCCCGCCACCCGGGCGGGATCGTGGGGGTTTTTGGTTACACCGAAGGCGGAATACTCGGTGGAGGAGCCCATGGCGAACTCATCCAAGTTGGTTTTCCCGATAATGATCAACCCGGCCCGTTTCACCCGCTCCACCACGGTGGCATCGTACACCGGCCGGTAGCTGCGCAGAAACCGGGAAGCACAGGTGGTGCGCAGGCCCTTGGTGGAGATGTTGTCCTTCACCGCCAGGGGAATGCCATCCCAGGGGCTCAGGGCCTGGCTCCGGGCCCGGCGCTCATCAGACTGGGCGGCCTGCACTAGGGCCCCCTCTTCATCGACAGTGATAAAGGCGTTGAGTTCCGGTTCCGTTTCTTTGATCCGCTCCAGGCAGCGCCGGACCAGCTCGGTGCTGGTGATCTCGCCTGCCGCGAGCAGCTGCGCTAGTCTTCTCATTCCTGCCCCTCCACAATGCGCGGAACCTTGAAGTAGCCGTCCATTACCTCGGGCCCCTCCGCCAGCACAGCAGCCTGGGGAAGGCTTTCCCCCACCTGATCTGGGCGCAGTACGGTGCCCACGGTAAGGGCATGGCTGGTCCCGGCAAGTCCACCCACATCCACCTGCTGCAGCTTGCGGCCGGAAGCCAGAAAGCCGTTCAGATCACGCAGGTACAGCTCGATTTCTTCTTCACTCAACTCCAAGCGGGCTAGCCTGGCCATGCGCATTACTTCCTCACGATCGATCAAGTTGCACACCTCTTTCCGCCAAGAAGTCCACAAGCTCCTGCTCGGAGAGGATGGGAACGCCCAGCTCCGCAGCCCTATCCAGCTTGGAGCCTCCCCCCGGGCCCGCCACCAAGTAGCTGGTGCGCCTACTCACGCTGGAGGAGACAGTGGCACCTAAGGAGCGTAGGAACTCTTCTATTTCCGAACGGGTAAACCCTTCTAGGCGGCCGGTCACCACAAAGGTCAACCCTGTGAGCACCTGCTCCTGCACTTGGGGCTCTTCTTCTTGGGCCAAGCCCAGTTCCAAAAGCTCCTCCACCAAAGCCCTGTTTTCTCCCACGGCGAAGAAATCCAAGATGGACTGGGCAATCTTCTCCCCCACCGCGGGGATGGCCATGAGCTCTTCCTTGCCCATCGCCATCAGCCTGGGGAAACTGCCGGCCGCCCGGGCCACTTCCCGGGCCACTTCCTCGCCCACCAAGCGGATCCCCAAGCCGAAAAGGACCCTGGCCATGGGCTGGCCTTTGCTGGCTTCGATGGCCGCCAAGAGATTGTCGGCGGATTTCTCGCCAAAGCGCTCCAGTTGGAGGAGGTCCTCCCTGCGGAGCCTGTAGAAATCCGCGGGGGTCCGCACCAAACCCGCGTCCACCAGCTGGCCCACGATGGCGGGGCCTAAACCCTCGATGTCCAGGGCACCCTTGGAGGCAAAGTGGATCAGCCGCTCCAGGCGCTGGGCAGGGCACTGATTGTTCACGCAGCGCACCACCGCCTCCCCCGCTTCCCGCACCACCGGCTGGTTGCAGGACGGGCAGCGCTCCGGCATCTTGAAACTGATTTCGCTGCCATCGCGCCGCTCCGGCAGGGAGCGGACTATTTCAGGGATCACATCGCCGGCCTTCTGGAGGATCACGTAATCGCCGATGCGGATATCCCGGCTCTTGATGATATCCTCGTTGTGCAGCGTAGCCCGGCTCACGGTGGAGCCCGCGACCGTAACTGGCTCCAGTTCCGCCAGGGGGGTGAGCGCGCCTGTACGGCCGACCTGGACCGCGATGTTGAGCACCTTGGTCACCACTTGCTGAGCCGGGAACTTGTAGGCAACGGCCCAGCGGGGGCTGCGGGCCGTGGTACCCAAAGCCCGCTGCGCAGCGAACTCATTCACCTTGATCACTATACCGTCGATCTCATAAGGCAGGGAGCTGCGCTTTTCCTCCCAACTGCGGATAAATTCCAGCACCTCGGAGAAACTTCTGCAGATGCGGTAGTGGGGGTTCACCTTCAGCCCTAAGCGGCGCAGGTATTCCAGGGCCTCCCCCTGGGTCTTCAACTCGCCGTGGAGTCGGGATTCCACCGCGAACAGGAAAATGTCCAGAGGCCTTTGGGCGGTTAAGCGGGGATCCAGCTGGCGGAGGGAACCGGCCGCCGCGTTGCGGGGATTGGCAAACACGCTCTCCCCGGCCTGCCTGCGCTCCTCGTTGAAGGCCAGGAAATCATCCCGGTTGATGAACACTTCGCCCCGCACGTTGATGGTCCTGGGTTCGTTGAGCCGCAGGGGCAGGGAGCGGACGGTGCGCAGGTTAGCGGTGACATCTTCCCCCGTGCGCCCATCACCCCGGGTGGCGCCCCGCACAAAGACGCCGTCCTGGTAATCTAGGGAAACGGACAGCCCATCGATCTTCAGCTCGCACACAAAGCTCACGGGCTGGCCGGTTAGCTTTTCCACCCGCTCCCGGAAAGCTTCCAGCTCATCCAGGGAAAAGGCGTTGTTCAAACTGAGCATGGGTTCTCTGTGCACCACCGGGGCAAAGCGGGAACTGGGTTCATGGCCCACCCGCTGCGTAGGTGAATCGGGGGTGATCAGCTCAGGGTACTGCTCTTCCAGCTGCACAAGCTCCCGCATGAGGGCATCATACTCAGCATCGGAGATGATGGGATCGTCCAGCACATAGTAGCGGTAATCATGTTCCCTGATTTCCCTGCGCAGACTGTCAATTCTCTTTCTAATCTCTTCCACGGCACAACTTCCTCCCCTCTAGACTTTGGTGATGGGGGCCAGATGGGCCAGTACCCGTTTGATGCCCTGATCGGGGAAGGCGATGGCCAAGAGCAGATCTCCCCCCGAATCGCTCACGGAAACGATCATGCCCCGGCCCCAGATTTTATGCTCAACCTTATCTCCCACCCGGAAGGTCCGCTGCGAATCACCGGGCTTGGGGGACTCTGCCGGCACATAGCTGCGGAGATCCAGGGAGCTTACGCCCTTTTCCTCCAGGTATTGGGGATCAATTTCCTGCACAAAGCTGGAAACAGCATTGGGCCGCGTCGCTCCGTAGAGGGTGCGCTGGCGGGCACAGGTCAGGAGCAGGCGGTCCTGGGCCCGGGTCATGGCCACGTACATCAGGCGCCGCTCCTCTTCCAGCTGCCCGTCTTCCCAGGCGGAGCGGGCATGGGGGAAAATACCCTCTTCTAGCCCCACGATGAACACCACGGGAAACTCCAGGCCTTTGGAAGCATGGACAGTCATCATGTTCACCGCATCTGCTTCCGCGTCGTAGGCATCCACATCGCTGATCAGGGCCACATACTCCAAAAGCACCGCCAGGTCCGCGGCGGTCTCGCCGTTCTCAAACTGCCTGGCCAGGGAGAGGAACTCGTCCAGGTTCTCCACCCGCGCCCGCGCTTCCTCATCGCCCTGGGCCTGGAGCTCTGCCAGGTAACCGCTCTCCTTAAGAACCGCGGTGACCAGCTCGCTCAAGCTCCGCCGCCCTAGGCTCTGGCGCCAGCCCTCCACCAGGTCCCGGAAATTTCGCAGGGCCTGGCGGGCCCTGCTTCCCAAGCCGTCCACCCCATCCAGGTAGGAAAGGGCCGCAAAGAGGCTCAGGCCGAACTCCTGGGCATAGGCGGCCAGGCGGGATAGGGTTGTCTCGCCGATCCCCCGGCGGGGAGTGTTCACAATGCGCAGGAAGCTCATATCGTTGTCGGGATTGTGAATCAGGCGCAGATAGGCCAAAAGGTCCCTGATCTCTTTGCGCTCGTAGAAGCGCACGCCGGCAATGATGCGGTAGGGTATGCCGCTGCGCATGAACTCCTCTTCCAAAACCCGGGAAAGGGCATGGGTCCGGTACAGAATGGCAACATCCCGGAACGCCCAGCCTTCCTTGTCCCTAAGCTCCCTGATGGCCTGGGCCACAAAGCGGGCCTCTTCCCACTCGCTGCCCCCCTGGAAAAAGGCCACCTTTTCTCCGGCGGGACGCTGGGTCCACAGCCGCTTCACCTTGCGCTCGGTGTTGTTTTTGATCACGGAATTGGCCGCGCCTAAGATGTTCTGCGTGGAGCGGTAGTTCTCCTCGAGCTTGATCACCTGTGCCCCAGGAAAATCTCTCTCAAACTCCAGGATGTTGCGGATATCGGCACCCCGGAAGGCATAGATGCTCTGGTCTTCATCGCCCACCACGCAGATGTTGCCGGTGCGCTCCGCCAAGAGGCGCACCAAGGCATACTGGGCCCTGTTGGTATCCTGGTACTCGTCCACCAAGATATGCTCAAAGCGCTCCTGGTATTTACGCCGTACTTCCGGATGCTCCCGGAAGGTGCGCACCGCGGCCATGATCAGATCGTCGAAGTCCAAAGCATTGGCCCTTCTGAGCTTCTCCTGGTATTTGGCATACACCTTGGCCACGATCTGCTCCCAGAAGTCGCCGCCCGCGGGGTAGTCTTCAGGTTCCACGAGCTCGTCCTTGGCCCGGCTGATGGCACTTAAGAGTGCTTTGGGCTGGATCCGCTTAGGATCTAGATTCAGCTCTTTGCACACTTCCCGCACCACGGCCAGCTGCTCAGTGTCGTCAAAGATCTGGAAATCCCGTCCCACACCGGCGTAGGCCGCCTCCGCGCGGAGGATGCGCACGCAGAGGGCGTGGAAGGTGCCCATCACTACCTGAGCCGCGCCTGGCCCGATCAGGGCCTGGAGGCGCTCCCGCATCTCCTGCGCCGCCTTATTGGTAAAGGTTACCGCGACGATCCTGTGGGGCGGTACACCGTGGGCCCGGATCAAGTGGGCGATGCGGCTGGTGAGCACCCTCGTTTTGCCGCTGCCGGCCCCCGCCACCACCAAAAGCGGGCCGTGGGCCGTGGTTACGGCCAGTCTTTGCTGTGGGTTTAAATCCTGCAAGTAATCCATCTTCCTCTCCTTCAAGCAAAAACTCCTTCCTGTCCGCGGCAGTCTTTCCAGAGGTTCCCAGCAGGGCAGCGCCCCTGAACCGAGAAATATGACCTGCAGAAAATCCCGACAAAAATGGAAGGAAGGAACAGTCAATTTGCGGCAGTATACTTTGCTCTCACTCATTCTTGTGCTGGCAGTTGGTCTTGGGGGATGCCTGAGTCCTCTACCGCCTGCGGGGGGTTCGGACGGACCGCCCGTGGGCGGCGCCAAAGCGTCCCTCACTGGAACGGTTCAGGATGCCTTCTCCGGCCTCAAGCTCTGGAGCGGGCAGGTAACCCTCACCCGTGCAGGCTCCCCGGGACGCAGCACTACCCTGAAGGGCGGCGTCTTTGAGCTTAAAGACTTAGCGCCCGGTACTTACACCCTCACCATCAACGCCCTCTTTTACAAACAGCTGCAGAAACAGGTGGTGATCACAGGCGGGAACGTCAGCGTATCGGAACAGCTCACACCCATTTTTTCCCGTGAGGAGCTGGACCTTTTGGCCCGCCTGGTTCATGCGGAAAGCAAGGGTGAGCGCTACGAGGGGCAGGTCGCGGTGGCAGCCACAGTGCTCAACCGCGTGAAGCACCCCGATTATCCCAACACCCTCCAGGGGGTAATCTACCAAGTGGTTGTCTCTGGCGGTCGGCGCTATTACCAATACGAACCGGTGCTCAACGGGACGATCCATGCCCCCGCCAGCCAGACTGCTAAAGATGCCGTCGCCGATGCCCTGGCGGGGTGGGACCCCAGCTTGGGGGCCACAGGCTTCTTCGCCCCGGCCAAAGTGGGCAAGGGTTCCTGGGTGTGGAGCAGAACTCCCACCGTCACCATCGGCAACCACCGTTTCTTCAAGTGATGCAAAGACACCTCCCAGCGCGGGAGGTGTCTTCTGCTCCTGGGCCGGTCTGCACAGAGAAATCAGTTCCCCGACAAACTGGAGCGGCCCAGCAGTTCTTCCCACACCGCCTCCAAACTGATCCTCCTGAAAACCAGGAGCACCAGGAGGTGATAGAGTAAGTCGCTTACCTCGTAAACCAGTTCTTCATCATCTTTGTTCTTCCCTGCAATAATCACCTCAGCGGCTTCTTCCCCAAGGGCCTTGAGGATCTTGTCCAAGCCGTTGTCCATCAAGTAGTTGGTATAGGAACCCACCTTCGGCGAGCGCCTGCGGTCTTCAATATTGGCATAAAGCCAGGAGAGGGCTTCCCGCTGCGGCAGCAGATCACTTTGGTCCGGACCGTCGGACATAATCAGGTTATGAAAACAGGTGTAGGACTCGCCATCATCATCGCATGCTCCGTGGCCGTGCTGGTCCACGATGATCAAAACCGTATCCCGGTCGCAGTCGGCTGTGATGCGCCGCACTTTCTGGATGTTGCCAGCTTCGCCGCCCTTTTTCCAGACCTCCTTGCGTTTGCGGCTGTAAAACCAGGTCTCCCCGGTCTGCAGCGTCTTATTGAAGGCCTCCTCGTTCATATAGGCCATCATCAATACTCGTCCCTGGGTGTCTTGGATAATGGCTGGCACCAGACCGTTCTCATCGTACTTAATCATGACCTCACCCCCAATCCTATTCCCACTCGATGGTGGCCGGCGGCTTTGGACTGATGTCGTAAACCACCCGGCCGATCCCCTCGACTTCCCCCAGCAAACGCCTGCCGATGGTATCCAGCAGTTCATAGGGGACGCGCACCCAATCGGCACTCATACCATCCACGCTGGAAACAAAGCGGAGCCCCACCACATAGTCGTAGGTGCGCCTACCCCGCTGCACGCCCACGGCGCGCATGTTGGTGAGCACAACTGCGGCCTGCCAGATTTTGTGGTACCAGCCGGAGCGGTGCAGCTCCTCCCGGACTATGGCATCCGCCTGGCGCAGAAGATCCAGCTTCTCCTTGGTCACAGCCCCCAGCACCCGAATGGCCAGTCCCGGCCCTGGGAAGGGGTGCCGCCAGAGAATCTCCTGGGGGATCTGGAGCTTCTCGCCGAGGATGCGGACCTCGTCCTTAAAGAGCACCGCCAGGGGTTCCACGAGTTTAAAGCGGAGGTCTTCCGGCAGCCCCCCCACGTTGTGGTGGGATTTGACCAAATCCCCCTGGCCCACACCGCTTTCCAGCACATCGGGGTAGAGCGTGCCCTGCACCAAAAACTCCACATCCCCCAATTTAGCCGCTTCTTCCTCGAAGACCCTAATAAACTCTATGCCGATGATCCTGCGTTTTTGTTCCGGATCCTCCACGCCAGCCAGCTTGCTCAAAAAGCGCTCCTCGGCCTCGACGTGTACCAGGGGAATGCCAAAGCCCTCCCGGAAGGTTTCCACAACCTGCTGGCTTTCGCCTGCCCGCATCAGGCCGCTATCCACGTAGATGCAGGTGAGGCGGTCCCCAATGGCCCGGTGGACCAAAACGGCAGCCACCGCCGAGTCCACTCCTCCGCTCAGCGCGCAGACTGCCCTGCCAGACCCCACCTGAGCCCGGATCTTTTCCACAGCCTGGTAAAGGAAGTTATCCATATTCCACTCCCGTATCTCGCCGCAAGCCTTAGATAAAAAAGACTCTAGAACCTGCTCGGAGGGGGAGCGGTCGTCTAGAGACAGTACGGGAACAGCTGTTTGCCCAAGCACTGCTTCTAAGCGCGCAGAAACCATCCCCACAAGGATAATTCCCCTCAGATCAGGGCCTTGCACGGCTTCAACTGCAGCCGAACAGGGGACGATTTCGCTGTATACACCCAAGCTGCGCACTTGCCTGGCCACGTTTTGGGCGTGTAGAGAGCCGCCATCCACAACTAAGATCCGCTTCAAAAAGCAACCCTCCGCCTCAATTCTCGAGCACACCCACATAGGGCAGTTCCCTATGCATATGATTGTAATCCAGCCCGTATCCTATGACAAACTTATCAGGAATGGTGAAACCAACATAATCGGGGGTGAAGTCAGTCCGCCTCCGCTCCGGCTTATCCAAAAGCACAGCGGTTTTCAAAGTGGCAGGATTGCGCGATTGCAGCAGCTGGTAGAGGTAAGAGAGGGTGAGGCCCGTGTCGATAATATCTTCCACGATGAGCACATGTTTGCCTTCAATGGGACGGTCCAGATCTTTGAGCAGCTGCACCACCCCGGAGGTTTCGGTTGCCTCACCGTAACTGGAGATGGCCATGAAATCCACTTCCAGGGGCACAGAGATCTGGCGGATCAAATCGCTCATGAACACCACCGCTCCCTTGAGGATACCGATGATCATCAGGCTGCGGCCCTGGTAGTCCGCGGTGATCTCCCGGCCGAGTTCCTGCACCCGCCGGGCGATATCCTCTGCGCTGATCAGAACCTTTAACTGCAACCTCATCCCACCTGCTCATGACGATTTTCGTACTAATATTTTCGCCACCATGGGCGTGATCCCTTGTAAATCCCGTGTTAACTTAAAAAGACCCCGCTTCGCAGCGGAGTCTTTGCGCTTCTTTACTTACATCATGCCCATGTTGTTCATGTTGGCAGCTGGGTTGTTCTTCTCTTCGGGTTTATCCACCAGCAGGACTTCAGTGGTGAGGATCATGGCGCCGATGGAAGCAGCATTCTGCAGGGCGCTTCTGGTGACCATGGCCGGGTCGATAATGCCCCGCTCCACCATGTCCACATACTCCTCGGTGAGCACATCGAAGCCTACGCCCTTGGGCGAGCTCTTCACTTTCTCCACAACTACGGCACCCTCAAGTCCTGCGTTGTTGACGATCATCTTCAGGGGTTCCGCGAGAATCCGGCGGATGATATTGACACCTGTGGCTTCGTCGCCTTCTACCTTCAGGTTATCCAGGACGCCAATGGCGTCAACCAGCATGGTTCCGCCGCCGGCTACGATACCCTCTTCCACGGCTGCCCGGGTTGCCGACAGGGCGTCCTCGATGCGGTGCTTCTTCTCCTTCAACTCGGTTTCAGTGGGGGCACCAACTTGAATCACCGCTACGCCGCCTGCCAGCTTGGCCAAGCGCTCCTGGAGCTTCTCCCGGTCATAGTCGGAGGTGGACTCTTCGATCTCGGTGCGGATCTGGTTGACCCGTGCCTGGATGGATTCGGCTTTGCCCTTGCCATCCACGATGGTGGTGTCTTCCTTGGTCACAATGACCTGGCGGGCTTGGCCGAGCATATCCATGGTCACGTTCTCCAGCTTCAGGCCCAGATCTTCGCTGACCACCTGGCCGCCCGTTACCACAGCGATATCCTCCAGCATGGCCTTGCGGCGGTCGCCAAAGCCAGGGGCCTTCACAGCCGCCACATGCAGGGTTCCCCGGAGCTTGTTCAGAACCAGTGTGGCCAAGGCTTCGCCTTCCACATCTTCAGCGATGATCAGCAACGGCCTGCCGACCTGGATGATCTTCTCCAATACCGGGAGCAGGTCCGCAACGGCACTGATCTTGCGGTCTGTGATCAGGATGTAGGCATCTTCCAGCACAGCTTCCATGCGGTCGGTGTCAGTGACCATGTAGTGGGAGATGTAGCCCCGGTCAAACTGCATACCTTCCACAACTTCCAGGGTGGTCCCGATGGTGTTGGACTCTTCCACCGTGATAACCCCGTCTTTGCCCACTTTTTCCATGGCGTCGGCAATCAGATCGCCGATTTCCTTGTCGCCTGCGGAAATGGCGGCAACCTGCGAGATGGCTTCCCGGGTTTCCACGGGCTTGGCCGTCTTCTTAATCTCTTCCACAACCGCCTCAACCGCTTTTTCAATACCGCGCTTTAGGAAAATGGGGTTGGCACCGGCGGCCACGTTCCTGAGGCCCTCGCGCACGATGGCCTGGGCCAGCACCGTGGCTGTGGTGGTACCGTCGCCTGCGATATCGTTGGTCTTGGTGGCCACTTCCTTAACCAGCTGGGCACCGAGGTTTTCATAGGGGTCCTCAAGTTCAATCTCGCGGGCAATGGTCACACCGTCATTGGTAATTGTGGGAGAACCGTAGGATTTCTCAATGACGACATTGCGTCCCTTGGGACCCAATGTGATCTTCACGGCATCTGCCAGTGTGTTTACTCCATGCTCTAGCTTTTTCCGGGCATCCTCCCGAAAGAGCAGCTCTTTAGCCATTCATCTTCACCTTCCTCGTTGAGATTTATTCTACGATCGCCAGCAGGTCAGACTCCCTGAGAATAAGCAGCTCTTCACCTTTGTACTTAATCTCAGTTCCGGCATACTTGGCAAACAAAACAGTGTCGCCCTCTTTAACGCTCATGGGCAGAAGCTTGCCGTCGTCGCTGTATTTCCCAGGGCCCACTGCTAAGACCTTACCTTGCTGCGGCTTTTCTTTGGCTGTGTCTGGCAGTACGATGCCGCTGGCAGTTTTCTCTTCCGCCTCCAGAACCTTGAGAACAATACGATCTCCTAATGGCTTGATGTTCAACTGTGTGTACCCCCTTTATCCTCTTTGTTAGCACTCTTTGTCAGTGAGTGCTAAATCTATACCCTATGTTAATCAAGGCCCCCAGTTTTTGCAAGCCTTCCCACCTGGCAGAAATGGTCTTTTTTGGCCAAAATCGCCTGGTTTTCCAAAATAGCTCCCGAAAGCTAGCCTTCTTCCCCCAAGGCTCCCCAACCCGTCTCCGGATCCCAGAGAACTACTCCGGTGGAAACCCCGCACTCCAGGCAGTAGCTCAGATCTGCACTGAATCCCAGGGCCTGCAGCCGCCGGCCGTGCGCGCTCTGGGCCAGGTCCTCCCGGGGAAGGTGTGCCCAGAGGGCCAGGGCGGCCTTGGCCCCATCGCCGTATTCTGCCCCCGGCAGCAGGCTGGCGATCAAACCTGCACACCAGGTATCTTCCAGGGAGAACCTCCCCTCCAGGCCGGCCGGGATCAGCACCACATCCTGCCCCAAATCCGCCAAGTAAGCGGCCGCAGCCGGGGCCGAGCGCAGGCAGGCCAGGACCACCAGTGCAGCTTCTCTAGCGGCCCGCACCGCCCTGGTGCCGTTGGTGGTGGTGAAAACCAGCTCTCCCCCTTGGTACCTCCGGCCGTGGTGTTCCAGGGGCGAGTTGCCAAAATCAAAGCCGGGGATCTTCAGGGCATTCCTTTCCCCGGCCAAAAGCAGCTTGGGGTGGGAGGCTTTCAGGCGCCAGGCCTCCTCCACCTCTCCCACCGGATAGAACCGCTCGATTCCTGCCTCCAAGGCAGCCAAAACCGTGGTGGTAAACCGGAAGACATCGATGACCACGCCCACCCGGCCAGCTAAGTCGTGGTGGACCACTTCTTCGGGACTTAGTATGACATCAACGCGCACAAATATCCCCCTTACTCGTCGCCCAAGCGCAGGTTAGCCACGGCGTTCAGTGTATAGTCGCTGCGCTGGCCGGCGAGGTATCTGAAATACCCGGCGCTGCCGATCATGGCTGCGTTATCTGTACAGAGGTACACTGGAGGATAGAGGAGTTCCATCCCCCGCTGGGCGGCCTGGGCGGCCACATGTTCCCGGAAGCTCCCGTTGGCGGCAACGCCCCCGGAGAGAATCACCTGGCGCACGCCGAAGGACTCAGCAGCCGCCATGAGTTTCCGGGTGAGCACATCGATGATGGCCCACTGGAAGCTGGCGGCAAAGTCGGCCAGGGGCACCTCCTGCTTTTTCTGCTTGGCCTCGTTGAGGTAGTTCAGCGCGGCAGTTTTCAAGCCGCTGAAGGAAAAACCATAGTCCTCGGAAGCCAAAAGCCCCCGGGGGAACTCGATGGCGTTGGGGTCGCCCCCCCGGGCCAGCTTTTCAATCTGGGGCCCGCCGGGATAGGGCAGTCCCAGGACCCTGGCCACCTTGTCAAACGCTTCCCCGGCGGCATCATCCCTGGTACGCCCCAAGATCTCATACTCCCCCAGCCGGGGAATGAGCAGCAGATCAGTGTGCCCCCCAGAGACGGTTAGGCAGACCAGGGGCGGCTGGATCTCTCTACCCGTGAGGAAATTGGCATAGATATGCCCTTCGATGTGGTTGACCCCCACCAAAGGCTTACCGGTGGCAAAAGCCAGGGACTTGGCCGCGGCCACCCCCACCAGGAGGCTGCCCACCAGACCCGGGCCGTAGGTTACGGCGATCACCTCGATCTCCGCCAGATCCACACCAGCCCCGGCCAGGGCTTCGTGGATCACCGGAAAGATGGCCTCAATATGATGGCGGGAGGCTATTTCCGGCACCACCCCGCCATATTTCTGATGAATATCAATCTGGGAAAGGACCACGTTGGAGAGGATCTCCCGACCTTCTTTGATCACGGCAGCCGCAGTCTCATCGCAGCTGGTCTCAATTCCCAGTGTTAGTCCGCTCTTCACCCAATTCCCTCCACATAATCAGCGCATCTTCTCTGTCGTGATAGTACTCCTTGCGGATGCCCCTGGGTTCAAAGCCCAGTTTGGTGTAGAGTGCCTGAGCGGCATCATTGGACACCCGCACTTCCAAGGTCATGGCCACAACGCCCCGCTGCAGAGCATACTCGGTGAGCTCGCCCAGGAGCCCCTGGGCGATACCCCGCCGGCGGAAGCTGGGGTCCACCGCGATATTGGTGATGTGGCCCTCATCCAAGATGATCCACATTCCAGCATAGCCCACAATTTGTTCACCCACAACCGCGACTATGTAGATGGCCGCGTCGTTGCAGGAAACTTCCCGGAAAAACAGGTTTTTGGACCAAGGGCTCGGGAAACACCTGCACTCCACAGCGTACACCTGGGAAATGTCTTCCACTGTCATGGGGCGATAGGTCACTGTTTGTCCTGCCACTTCCGCTCCGCCTCCGTCAAACGCATGTAGGTAGGCTTCAATGCAAAGGCATCGCTGGCCTGGCCGGCCAAAAACCGCCGGTAGCCCAAGTGCGCGGCGGCGCTGGGCCGGAGCAAGCTGAGGGATGCTGGAGGAAAAACCGCACCGGGCAGGGCTGCATCCAGCTCTTCCCGGTAGTTCACCGCTCCATCGCCCACAAACAAAAACTGAGCCCCGACCTGCGCTGCACACCAGCCCAGCACATCCTCAAGGCTGCCGTGACCCGGTTCAGTCAGCCCTTCTCCCCCTTGGAAGGCCTGCCAGAACGCGGATCTCCGCCGGGCATCGATGAGCGCGACCACAATTCCAGGAAAGACTTGGAACTGCCAGCCGAAAGCCTCCAGGGTGGTCACCCCCACCAGGGGAATGCCCAGGGCGTAGCCGAAGCCCTTGGCTGTGGCCAGGCCGATGCGCAGCCCGGTGAAGGACCCGGGACCGGTGACCACACTGATCAGCCCCACGTCCTGCAGCTGCACCCGGGCATGGCCCAACAGCTCGTCCAGGGCGGGAATGAGCCTTTCCGAATGGGTGGTGCGGATGTTGAGGATGGATTCGCCCACCAGTTCCTCGCCCTTGAGCAGTGCCGCGCCTCCAGTCATGGTTGATGTGTCAATCCCCAGAACGTACACCGAGACGCCTCCTTATCTCAGCGGCCAGCTCCCGGCCCCGGGCTCCCACGCCCCTGAAGGTGAGCCTGCGGGACCGGGGCCCCGTTTTCTCCAGGACAATGTCCAGACGCTCCTCGGGCAGCTGCGCAGGGAAGAGATCGCCCCATTCCACTACTGAAATGCCGGTGCCGTAGAAGTAGTCCTGGCAGCCGATGTTCTCCAGCTCCAGCTCGTCCTCGATCCGGTAGAAATCGAAGTGGTAAAGCAGCCCGCCCCCACCCTCGTATTCGTTAACAATGGAAAAGGTGGGGCTGGTTACCAGATCCTCCGCGATACCCAGCGCGCCAGCCAGGCCCTTGACAAACAAGGTCTTGCCCGCCCCCAGCTCTCCTATGAGATTGAGCAGATCACCGGGCCGGAGCAGCTCGCCCACGGCTGCGGCGATCGCCATGGTTTCCTCCGGGCTGTGCGCCACTAGTTCCAAAGCCTCTTCCTCCCTGAGCCTGAGAAGGGGCAGACCCCGTAACGGGGCCTGACCGCTTACCAGCTATTGTTCAACCACTAGTTTACCATGGATCCACACTTTTTCCACCCGGGATTGTACCTCTAGGGGATCGCCGTTCCAGAGCACCAGGTCGGCCATTTTGCCCACCTCGATGGAACCATAGCGATCATCGATTCCCATGATCCGCGCCGGGTTGATGGTGATGGCCTTCAAAGCTTCCTCATAGGGCAGGCCCGCCTTCACCGCATAGGCCGCGGCTGTGGGCAGATAACCCGCCGGGATAACCGGGTGGTCCATGGTGATGGCCACGGGCACCCCGCCCTCCCACAGGATGCGCAGGGTATTCCAGGAAAGTTCCTTCAGCTCCACCTTGGAGCGGTTGGTCAGGGTCGGCCCCACAATGGCCCAGACCCCGGCTTCTTTCAGTTCCTTGACGATTTTGTGACCTTCGGTGCAGTGCTCAATGCTGATATCCAGGTTGAACTCCCTGGCGATGCGCAGGGCAGTCATGATATCATCGGCCCGGTGGGCATGGGCCCGCACCGGCAGCTCCCGCTTCAGTGCCCTGGCCAAAACTTCCAGCCTCAGGTCCCGATCGGGGGCTTTATCCGGATCCTCTTTCGCCTTCTCCAGTTTGGCCAGGTAATTCTGGGCTTTGACCAGCTGTTCCCGGAGGATAGCTGCCGTGGCCATCCTGGTGGAAGGGGACTTCTTCTGGTTGGAATACACGCGCTTGGGGTTCTCACCGAAGGCGACCTTCAGACCCCCATCTTCCTTGATCACCATCTCATCCACAGTATTGCCGTGGAGGTGCACCACCACTCCCTGGCCGCCGATGACGTTGGCGCTGCCGGGCAGGACGCACATGGCGGTAACACCGGCCCGCAGGGCCTCGGCAATCCCTTCTTCGTGGGGATTGATGCCGTCCATGACCCTCAAGTGGGGCGTTACGGGGTCGGTCGCCTCATTGCCGTCGGAGCCTTCCCAGCCCAGGCCCTCTTCCCAGGCCCCGGCATGGCCGTGGGCATCCATAAAGCCGGGGGTTAGGATCCTGCCTTCAGCGTCCAGCACCTGGGCGCCCTCGGGAATCTCCACTTCGCCCACCGCGGCGATCTTCCCCTCGGCGTCGATGAGCACACTTCCTTCGAAAATGCCGTTAGTTATGGTGTACAGCTTTGCGTTCTTGATTACCAGCAAGGTCTCGCCTCCTCTTTGTGCACATGCTGTTCATGTTCACCAAGGAAGGCTGGAATCCTGCCAAGGGAGCTCAGTCCGCCGCGGCCGCCTCCACGAATTTCCTGAACAGTTCCCGGGCAGCTGGGCAGTGCTCCTCCATCAACTCCGGATGCCACTGCACACCCACGGCAAAGCGGTGCTCGGCGCTTTCCACCGCTTCGATAACACCATCGGAGGCGGTGGCGGCGAGGCGCAAACCCGTGCCCAGTCGCTTTATGGCCTGATGGTGCAGGGAGTTGACCTTAAGGGAACCGCCGCAGATACTGCTCAGCAGGGTGGCGGGCTCCAGTTGCACCTCATGGGTGCCGTACCAGCCGGGGGCCTGCTGGCGGTGCTTGAGGGCCCCTGCCACCTGCGCCGGGATGTCCTGGAACAGCGTTCCCCCCAGGGCCACATTGAGCACCTGGATGCCGCGGCAGATGGCCAGAAGGGGCAGGTCATGCCGCAGGGCCCAGTCCGCCACGGCAAAATCCAGTTCGTCCCGGAGGGGGCTGATCTCACCGCAGCCGGGATGGGGCTCTTCACCATAGCGCTGGGGGTCTACGTCCACTCCGCCGGTGAGCACCACACCCCGCACCTGGCTGAGCAGCGAAGCGAGCTGTTTCGGCGGCTGGTGGGGAATGATCAGGGGAATCCCCCCCGCATTGATGATGGCTTGGCTATAGGCGCGGGCCAGGAAAAAGTGGTTGGGATGGTCATTGTTGTGCTGGGCGACCAAGCCGATGAGTACCTGCCTGTTGGACATGGAAGCACCTCCTGGGAAATAAAAAAACACTCAGCCAGTGAGTGTTGCGATCAGCGGCGCTAGAACTTGACTAAGCCGAGACTGATCTGCAGCGCTCGATCAATCTCCGCCATGGTTTCGGCATCGAGGTGGGCGATCTTCTCCTTCAACCGGCGCTTGTCGATGGTGCGGATCTGCTCCAAAAGGATTACGGAATCCTTTTCCAAAGGATAGTGGGAGCTGTCCAGCTCCACATGGGTAGGCAGCTTGGCCTTTTTAATGCGCGAAGTAATCGCCGCCACGATGGTGGTGGGGCTGTATTTGTTGCCCACATCGTTCTGCAGGACCAAAACGGGCCGGACTCCCCCCTGCTCCGAACCGATCACCGGATTGAGATTGGCGTAAAACACATCGCCACGCAAAACTTCGTTGTCCACTCTATTCAGCCTCCGCCAGCTGGCGTTCGTAACTTTCCAGCAGCTCTGCGTCGTTCCCTTCTTCAGCCAGGGTGAGGTTGAGTTCCGCCATGATCTGGTAACCAACGCGCAGTTTGTCCTGTAGGCTCTGCGCTTCTTTCTCCATTATATACAGCTGCACGACGTTTTGTATAAACTGGCTGCGGTTAATTTTCTCCTCATGGGCCAGGCTGTCGATCTTGGCGAGAAGCGCGGCGGGAATCCTGATCTGAACCCGTTTGGTATCCACTGGGGAAGTCACCTCATCTAGACACGAATTCACAGTAATTATACCGCCCGGCGCAAAGAACTGTCAACAATGGCACAGATTGCCTTTTTCCAGGTTTTATGGTACACTTGGCACAGTATGAAGTCATTATTTACACACCTTGGGGGTCACGGCATGAACCTACTGGGTGCGCGGCTGCGGCAGAGGCGCAGACAGCTGGGCTTGCGGCAGAAAGATGTGGCCGGGGAAAGCTCCGCCAGTTTCCTGAGCAAGGCAGAAAGCGGCGCTGCCCAGCCTTCCCTGGCCAACCTCAGGGACTGGGCGGCGGCCTTAGGAACCACCGCCGGCGACCTGCTTGGCGACCACCTCGTTTTGGAGGCGGCAATGCATTCCATCCTCCACACAGAGAAGTGCCTGTCCTATTTGGAGCAGCTGCCTCCATCACCCCTCACGGCTTTCCTGCGGGAACTCACGACAAGCGCCTCTTCCCTGAGTACTCCCGTACCGGAGCCTCCCCAAAATCCCTTCCTGGAATACCTGACTGCACGGGTGCATCTGCACAGGGGTGCGGCCCAAAAGGCCGAGGAAATCCTCATCGCCACCTTAGCCCGCGCCAAAGCGGCCCCCTGGCGTATCCTGCCCCTTTCCCTATTATGCCAGATTTACGGGGAGCTAAGCGAAACGGAGAAGAAAGAGCTGGCCCAAGCAGAGCTCCGGCAGAGCCTGGAAGAACTGGACCACGACCAGCTCCTCCGCTCCCTACCCGAACCGCACCTGCTCACAAGCCTGGAGCTGGACCTCCTCAAACTCAGTGCCCTCCGCCAGCACCGGCATCTCCTCACAGACTGAACCCACAACTCTCCACAGCAAAAAACCACCCGGGAGGAATCCCGGGTGGTCTTGCTGTTCAGCAACTCGCTTAGAACGGTACCGTCACCTTTGCCTGGATGAGAGAGGCTTCCTGATTAGCGAATTCTTCGTCAAAGGGCTTCACTTTCTTCAGGGTCAGGTCAATGGTTGTATCGGAGAGACCGATCTTGTAGCTTGCACCGGTACCGACAGTCAGGAACTTACCAATGCCTGCAAAGGAAGCATATGGGGTGATAACCAGCTTCTCGGTGGCCTTGATGTAGCCGTCCAGACCAACCTCGTAGCTGTTGTCCTTGATTTCTTCGCCTTCGTCGTTCTTGGCAGACATGGCGCCATACTTGCCATAGGCTTTAGCCCAGATGAAGTCCTCCAGCACGGGCGAAGCTACTTCGATACCAACCATACCGAGCTTCACATCTGTCAAAGAGGCGTAGGCGTGTGCCGCCGGCGCATCATTGGTGAACCACTTGCCGCCCTTGAACAGGTCATCATAGCCCAGCGTGTCGCTGAAGCGATACCATACATCCAAGCCGATAACATTCTCATTCTCATCGGCAATGGTCTGGGTTACAGAACCCTTAGCCTTGATAGCAGCCTCTGTCCAGGTCACCGTGCCGCTGATCACGGTGGCATCTTTCTTATTAACTCCGTCGCCATTCTCCCACTTATCGTTGGCATGGGTTACGCTAGCGTTTACGTTCAGCTGCTCCGTGAGATCCATGTCGGCTCCAACGCCAACGGCAAAGCCGAGATCTTCCTTGATATCCAGACCGGCGGCTGCGGTCAAACCAATAGTCGTGCTGCCAGCTTCGATGTCTGTGCCAACTTGGCCGACCACTACATTGGATGCACCATCAGCCGTCCAACCCTTACGGGCATAGGCCAGGCCGAAATCAAAGCCTTCAACGATATCATTCAGTTCAACAAAGGTGCGGATGTTGTTGGTGGGTTCGAAATCGATGGCAACATCAGCTACATCCACTACGTCGAACTCGAGACGGGCGCGCATCTGGTCGCCAGCTGCCTTACCAGCCCTGATCATGCCGAAGTAAGTCGCCTTGTCGCTCAGTTCCTGCTTGTTGCCCCAGATGCTGGCTGTGAAGTAGTCGTCCGCGAGAACGAGCTTGTACTTACCAAGCTCGAACTTCGAGTTTACCAGGTTCAACCCTGCGGAGAAGTCCCAGTTGACGATCTCCTCAGCCTCTTCGTCTTCACCAATGGTGGTCACGTTCTTGTTGGAGGCACTAATCGTGAATTCGAGTGTTGGCTCCAGCGAATAGGGATCTACACCGAGTTTGAAACCCTTCTGTTCAAACTTGGCCGTAAACTTGCCGCTGAAGCTCACGGCAGCCATGGCACTGCTGGCAAAAGCCAGAACCAGTACGAGCGTGAGTACCAGTACTTTTCTCATCATTCTTTTCCCCCTCAGTTCTTAGAGAATTGTGCTTTGATCCTCTCCACATTACCAGCGGAGTGTGGGGAAAAAGTCTCCTTGTTTCCTTTTCTCCCCATCGTTCCCCGGGTAATGCCTTTATGTCCTCTGCGGCCATTGGATACTGAGCGGACACCCCCTTTCCGTCCAATGCCTGTGAGAACATAAAGCACGAGATTATATTGGGATATTTGACGTTGAGCAGATAAATCCTTCCAAGGCTTAAACTTTTTTCCACCCACCCCCATAAAAGGCAGGCGGTTTTCGGTATTCTATGTTCTTATTGTTATGCCTTTTTCCCTCTTTCTTGCTACGAAAGGGCACAAAAATGGCCCCCGGGAAACCCGGGAGCCACTTTGTTTGGTTATTCCGTTCTAGAACTCGACCTTCATGCCTGCGTTGAAGGTGGTACCTGTGGAGCGGGCATGTTCGATACCCAGGTTGACGCCGTTGGGCGCTGCGAACTTAGCGCCAACTTTGTAATCAACCGACTCCAGGGCGAGCTCGGATGCGGATACTTCAGCGCTCAGCTCCAGGCCGTCAATGGCCGGGATGAAGCCGAGGGTGGTGCTGGCACCGATGGTGTGCACCAGTTTCCGCTCTGTGCCGCCGAGCCACTTGCCTTCGTAGCTGGCATCGATGGCCAGGCCTTCCATGACCTCGAACTCACGTCCAACACCAAAGGTGGTGGACTTGGCGGAAATGCTGCTTACCGCAGGCACATCCAGCACGGTCTCCACGTCGAACCTGAATCCTTCGTACTCTGTGCCGGCACCGATCTTGGCTTCAGCAAACATCTGGTCGTAGTCGGCATGGAGTTCAACGCCCTGCTGCTCTGTCTCAAAGCCTACGAACAGGCCCGAGTTCTTGGCCCGGGGCAGATGGATCCAGTCGTGCTCAGCAGTGCCGTCTTCGCTGGCCTCTGCCACATAGCGGGGTACGAAGCCATCGGTGATGTGCTTGTAACCAGCTGTTATGGCAGTGTTCTCTGCCAGCTCATAGCCTGCTTCCACTTTCCAGAGGTTGTTCATCTTCAGGCCGGAGTCTTCTGTGTGGTCTGCTGCCACAGAGCCGCGTACCCGCAGACCCTCCAGGGGTGCTGCGGCGGCATCAAGCTGCAGACGGGTGATCTCGGCGTCGGCGATGACCGATGCGCCGATGGCAACCTCTTCCAGAACCCTCAGATCACCGCGCATGCCCAGCACATGGCCGTGCTCGCCGGCGAGGGCGTAGAAGCCGTTCAGCTCAGCCAGCTCAACATCTACACCGCTGATGCTGATGCCGCTGCGCTTGGTCAGGCTGGCGTATGGGCTGTAGGCGATGTCCAGGGTGCCGAACCGGGTTGTGGCCTCAGGGCCGCCGTGCCAGAAGGCACCATCTGCTTCGATGAAGGCCTGCTTCAAAGCGATATCGCCAAGTGTGATATCTGTGGGCACGAGGTCATCGTCTTCCTCTTTGGCCAGACCAAACTCCAGGCCAGCCCGGACCTTGTCTTCAGCTGCGCTGAGGCCAAGGTTGAGCGACAGTTCCGAACCGGGAACGACTGTCACATCTTCGCCCTTTTTGTTCACTTCAATTTTGGTTTCGATTGCTCCACTGATGTCCAGACCAGCGGCGGAAACCGGGGCTGCGACGATCAGGGCTGCAACTAAAGCCAGAATGATTGTTCTTTTCATGTTTTCTATCCCCTCTTTGTGCGTTGTTTCGTTCTCTGTACAGCCCAGGACCTTCAGCTGCGATGGGGGATGATCTGCGGTGAGTCTCCACGTTTCCTCGCCTCGATCTTCCCGTGAGTGCGATTGGTCTGTGCCGTACCTCAGCTGGTCTCAGCTGCCCTAGGGGTGCACCTCCTTTCCTGAGCGGTCTGCCGAGGCCGCTGCCTGTACCCCACGGGTGGTCTGTGGTGAAGTCGCTGGTGAATCTCCCCTCCCGTGGCGATACGCCTATCTATTTCTCCCCGCTTTTTGCTATTCCTCCTGCTAGAGGGCTTGTAAGTCTTGCCAAGGGAACCAATGTTCGCCAAAACCAAGGGGCGCAGGGCGCGAAAAAAGAGGGCACCGCACGGTACCCTCTCCCTATTCAGCTGTCTGTGCTCTCCGTTTAGCGGATGACTTCCTCCGTATCCTTGTCGAAGAGGTGGATCTTCA
>NZ_JBHGXH010000177.1:0-4929 GCF_041936445.1 Candidatus Darwinibacter acetoxidans
CACCCCCAGGGAGTTCAGCCTCTCCTCCAGGTATTCCCTGGCCTCTTTTATTTCGCGAAGCAGGCTCTCCACGTCGCCTTCACCGGACTGCACTTCGAGCAGCCAGTCGGGGCTCTCCAGCAGCAGGCGCCCCGCCCCTTCAAATGCAGCTTCCTGCTCTATTTTTGTCATCGCGGGCTGCTCCAGGCCCGCGGTTACCTTCAGCTCCATCGGCCTGCGGGTGGCGAAGCGCACCTTCAGCTTCATCGCCCCGACTACGGCCCTGAGTTCGCCCGCTTTCTTCTGCCACTCCTTTAAATCGTGCAGATCGTTCCGGCCAATCTTCACCAGCCCGGAAAGCTCCCGGTCGATTTCCTCGATCTTGTCCTGGAGCGGCCCGGCCTTCCGCAGCAGCTCGCGCTTCTGCTGCGCCGCCTGCTGCGCCCCGGCCTCTTCAAGCTCTTTTTTAAGCGCGGCCAGCTTTTCACTATCTTTCTCCAGGTTCCGGGTCAGCTCAGAGTCGCGGCCTGCAACCTTGGGCCATTCAAGGAGCGCCTTTCTCCAGCCTTCGGCCTGCATTTCGATTTTTTCCAGCTGCGGCTCCAGGGCGAGGCGGCGGCGGATATCCTTTTCCAGGAGCTCCATCGCCTTTAAGTTCTCAAGCGTCTCCGCCCTCTCCCGCGCCGCCTTCTCCAGCTGCCCGGCCAGGTCGCCGGCCCGCCTCTCCAGCTCGCGCGCCTGTCGCAGTTCGCGCCGCAGTTCTTCGCTCTCGTAGTAGGCGGACAGCAGCCGTCCCCTTCCCCTTACATAGGGGTTGTCGATGCCACGGCCGCCTTTGGGGCCGTCCCGCGACAGGTCCCAGTTCTGGAGCAGCTCCCGGGAGGCCTCCTCCAGGGCCGCCTCCAGCTCTTCCAGCGAGACGCCGCCGGCCTCGATCACCGCCCGCCGCAGGATCCCGGCAATGGTGCGCGACGCCTCGCCGTCGCGGCCCAGCCTCTCCAGGGTGCGCTCCATCTCATCCTGGCGGGCGAAGAGCACCGCCTCGTATGTGGCGCGGCCGTAAGAGAGCGCCTGCAAGAGCCGCTCCCGGACGGCGGCGGGGTTGTTGACCTCGGCGCCTCTCTCCGGCATCAGCCGGGCCTCCCTAATCTCTCCCCAGGAGCAGGTGTAGTTGAAGCGCTCTCCGTCGGCATCCCGGAATTGCAGGCTCACCCGGCAGGTATCGCCTCCGGGATGGGGCAGGCACCTGGCCATGAAATTTTTCCAATCCTCCGAGCTCCTTCTCAAGTCGGGCGGCAAAAAAAGGACCGCAAAGAGGGCATTGACCAGGGTGCTCTTGCCCGCTTCATTGGGCCCGAGAAGCACATTCAGACCCGGCTGGAAAGAGTAGGCCTTGTCTCTGACAGCGCCAAACGGGTTAAGTTTAATCTCTTCGATAATCATCTCTTCACCTCGGCGATGAGGCGGTAAGCCAGCTGCAGCGCGGCGGGGTCATTTTTTTGCGCCAGCCGGGAAAGAAGGCGCTGGGGGAAGGAGCCGGCAGGGAAGCGGGATTCGATGAGCTCCGCCGAAAGCTCCACCGCCAGGGCGCTGTCATCGTCCTCCAGGTAGAGCAGGGCGGAGCGCAGCTCGTCGAGACGGCGGCGGCGGGCGTTGTAGGCTTCCTCCGGCAGAAAACCGGTGAGACGCAGCTTCACCAGGACCCCTTTTCCCGCCTGCCGCAGCTCCTCCTGCAGCTCATCCAGGTCGGCGGTACCGCGCAGCTCCCGGACAATCTCCATAAAGCGAAACTGTCCGGTGGAAACGGCGCGGCAGTGGACATCGCCGCCCTCCTCCAGGGTGGTGATCCAGGCGCTGCCGCCGTGCCGGCAGTCGAAGCCGTCAGGCTCGGGGGTGCCGCTGAAGCAGAAGAGAGCCCCCTGCACCTGCTCGAGATCGGGATGGCGCACATGGGTGTGCCCGAGAAACCAGTGGTGCAGCCTCAGCCCGGCCAGCTCGTCCTCATCCATGGGAAAATACTCTCCCTCCGGGTCGGGCGAGATCCCCCGCACCGTGCCGTGGGCCACTCCGAGCTGCCACCCGGCGGCGGGCCGCTCCGCCAGTTCGCGGATCCAGCCCAGCCTGTTATCCCGGGAATGCTTCCGGTGGCAGGGAGCGGGGTAAAGCACCGCGTCAATCCCGTAATCGTGCAGCGGATAGGGAACCGTATCGATAAGCAAAAGCAGCGAGTCGGGGGCGAGCTCCCGCATCTCTTTCCAGAGGCTTCCGTAACCGTCGCAGTAATCGTGGTTGCCCGGCAATACGGCAACGCAATCACCCTGAAAACGGGAGAGGCTCCGCATCACCCGGGCAATTATTTCACGGGGTATCTGCACCCGGTGAAAGAGATCCCCGGCTACCAGGAAGAGCCGGCACTGCGCCTCGTTGGCCAGCTCCACCAGCCGCTCCAGCGCTTCATAGCGCGCCTCCACCAGCTGCCGCTGCACCTCTTCCGGGTAGCTGCGACTGCCGAAGGTCATCCCCAGGTGCAGATCGGCGGTGTGAAATACTTTTAAGGACATGATCAAGCCTCCTGCCGGGTAAATCTACGGCCTTTTTCTTAAAAAAAATAATTACTGCGCGCCCAGTTCTCCTCCGGCGGTCCCGGCTGCGTGACGCGGACGGCTTCAGCTTTCTTCAATCCAGCCGCGCGCTCTCTCCACCGCTCGCAGCCAGCCGCGGTAAAGGGCGGCGCTCTGCGACTCTTCCATCCGGGGCCGGAAGGAGGCACTCTCGCGCCACTGCTCCGCCAGCGCCTGGCGGCCAGGCCAGGCCCCCGCCGCCAGGCCGGCCAGGTAGGCGGCCCCGAGGGCGGTGGTATCGAGCGTGGCCGAACGGCGCACCAACGTGCCGGCGATATCCGCCTGGAACTGCAGCAGCAGGTCCATCACGCCGGCTCCGCCGTCAACCCTCAACTCGCCCAGGGGAATCTCCGCTTCGCGGCGCATGATCTCGAGCACATCGCGGGTCTGGTAGGCCATTGCCTCGACCACGGCCCGCGCCAGGTGGGCCCGCGTCGTGCCCCGGGTTATGCCGATGAGAAGCCCGCGGGCATAGGGGTCCCAGTAAGGGGCGCCGAGCCCCACGAAAGCGGGCACCAGGTAGACGCCGCCGTTATCCTCAACCTGCTCCGCCAGCGGCCCCGTTTCCGAGGCGTGGTCGATTATCTGCAGCCCGTCGCGCAGCCACTGGATCGCTGCGCCGGTAATAAAGATGCTCCCTTCCAGGGCGTAAGTGACGGCCCCGTCAATTCCCCAGGCGATTGTTGTCAGCAGCCCCGCATCTGAGCGGATGGCCCTGCCGCCGGTATTCATCAGCAGAAAAGAGCCGGTGCCGTATGTGTTCTTCACCATGCCCGGGTCGAAACAGGCCTGGCCGAAAAGGGCGGCCTGCTGATCGCCGGCGATCCCGCCAACCGGCACCCGCACGCCGAGAAAAGCGGCGGGGTCGGTTTCGCCGAAAATGGCGCTGCTCGGCATAACCTGCGGCAGGATATTTCCCGGAACTCCCAGGATCTCCAGCAGCTGCCGGTCCCACTCCAGCGTATGGATATTGAAGAGCAGGGTGCGGGAGGCATTGGAGTAATCGGTGGCATGGACCCGGCCGCCGGTAAGCCGGAAGAGCAGGTAGCTGTCAATGGTCCCGCAGGCCAGCTCTCCCCTGCGGGCCGCCTCCCGGATAGCGGGGATATGCTCCAGTGCCCAGTTAATCTTCGTCCCGGAGAAGTAGGGGTCCAGGACCAGCCCGGTTTTCTCTTGAAAGAGCTCCAGCCGTCCGGCTTCTTTCAACTCATGGCAGAGCTGCGCCGTGCGGCGGCACTGCCAGACAATGGCGTTCGCCAGCGGCTTGCCGGTGGAGCGCTCCCAGAAAACCACGGTTTCCCGCTGGTTGGTGATGCCGATGGCCGTGATTTCAGCAGGTACCACCTCCGCTTCCTGCAAGGCCTCTTTTGCCACGGCCAGGGTGGCCGCCCAGATCTCTTCAGGATCATGTTCAACCCAGCCGGGCCGCGGATAATACTGGTTGTGCTCCCGGGCGGCCCGGCCCAGGGGCAGGCCCCGCTCATCCCAGAGGATCGCGGTGGTACCGGTAGTACCCTGGTCAATAGAGAGTATGCGCGCCGTAATGGTGATCGCCTCCCCGCAATTTAAGAATGCCGCCGCATAAATTGCGCCGTTTTTTCGAAAATCAGCTCCTTGTCAAAATCGAGCGTGGCCACATGATAAGAGTTCTCCAGCCAGACCAGCTCTTTTTCAGCCGAGCCGATATGCTCTAAAATATAGGGAGCGTTGGAAGGATGGACCACGTGATCCTCCCGTGACTGAAAAATGAGCGCCGGCTGCTTGATCCGGGGCAGCTCGTCATTCACCAGGCGGCACAGCTTTAGCAGCTCTCCCAGCGCCGCAAGGGGAACCCGGTCATAAGAGAGTTCCGTAACCGCGGGATCCTTGATGTCGCTGCCCACACCGGGTACGGTTTTCACGAAGGGGCGGATCAGCGGCAGAAAGATCATCCGAAAATCTTTCATGAAGACCGGACCGCAAATGGGGACCACGCCCTTCACGGTATCAGGATGGCTGCCGGCCAGGTGCAGCGCCAGCGTAGCCCCCATGGAGAGGCCGGCTACGAATATGGTGCGGCACTGCTTGCGGATTTCCTCCAGGCCCGCCTCGGCTGACGCGATCCAGTCATGGTATGTATTGTTAAACATATCTTCCACTCTCGTGCCGTGACCCTTTAGCCGCGGTCCGACCACGGTAAAACCCTGGCCGGCCAGGTATTCGCCCATGGGCCGCATACTCGAGGGATTTCCGGTAAAACCGTGCACCAGCAGGCAGCCGACGTCACCGCCCGGAAAGGCAAAGGGCTCCGCTCCCGCTAAAATTGCGCCTTCCATACCTTATTCGCCCT
>NZ_JBHGXH010000178.1:0-3814 GCF_041936445.1 Candidatus Darwinibacter acetoxidans
CTGTCGACCCGTTTCTTGGCTGCATCTTTTAACTCGAATTGCTCGAGCAACTCCCAGGCACGGGCCCTGGATTCCTTCATTCCTATACCTTGCAATTGCCCGGCAAAAACAAGGTTGTCCAACCCGTTAAGGCGCCAGTAAAGCCCGAGGTCGCCTCCATAAGCCACACCAATGCGTGGCCGGATCCGGTGGGCCTCCTTTATGACGTCGTAGCCAAATATGCGGGCACTACCCTTGGTGGGCGTGACTACGGTCGTAAGGATCTTGATCATCGTGGTCTTACCGGCTCCATTAGGACCAAGAATGCCGAAAAGCGTCCCTTCCGCTACTGAAAATGAGACGCCATCGAGAGCTCGAACTCTACGAGAAGCAACTGCTTTTAACTGACCGGCTGGCAGGTAGTCGCGGACAAGGTTCTCCACCTCAACCATCGCAGGTTTATTGCTCATAGCCCATCTACCCGGTCTGTTAGCCCCTGATCCCGCGCTACCTTAATAACTTCCCGGATGAAATCGTTGGCGCCACACGTGTTGTAGTCACCGTGAAAAAAGATGGATGAAGCTGGGCACCGGTAGGTACAGTGATCTCTTATCTCACAGTTCCCACAGTTCTTGAACGTTTGCCAGTTCATCTGCCTGAACTCCCGAAGCACCTGTGACTCGTTCCAAATTTCGAGACAGGTGTTCTCACGTATGTTCCCAACCATAAACTCGCCGGCTGCCGATAGATTGGCACAGGGATAAGTACGTCCGTCATACCTGACCCACAGGTCAGTGCGACCCCCTTCACATCCTAGAAACAGGGCGCTGAATATCTCCGGTAGATCCAGCACGTTAAGCGGCCTGCCATTGGGGAAGATTTCCTGATACCTGTTCTGGTAGAAATCGATCTAATACGCCCCCTTTCACCTTTGAGAAGCCAAGTGGCTTGTCTCCATATAGTATTATACTGAACATTCCGAATATTAATTGTCGAAAACTGTCATCCTATTTATTAAAGTTCCTTAATATTTATAATAGGGCCATAAGTGCAGCCCCGGAACGTTTTCACCCGCCACCTCGCGTTGTCATTCATGATGTTGCGGCTCACCTTCCGGCGCAACTGGCAAATCTTCCGTGCAACTCGTCCCGGGGCCATCCAGTACTGCAACATTGACCGGCAAAGCTGAAACAGTCGCCAATAGTGAGAAAACATGATAAAATTATTTAAACCATCCAAATAAGGAGCATATATCCTTAATCTTTTTCCTGTCTATATCAATTAAGGAGGGAATCTCATGGCAAGAAAGGCATGGTGGAAAAGGCCGGCAATATGGGTGCTCGTGCTGCTGGTTATCGTCGCAGTGCTGATCTGGGCAACCGACTTTCTCCGCTGGCAGATGGTCCGGGGGCTTTTCTGGCGGCCGTCGTCAATTGCAACGGGCAAGCAAACAGTAGTTATTATTGATCCCATGTATACTCCCCCGGAGCAAAACCTGATCATGAACCCGGCTTACTGCCTGGCCGATTTCGTAACCCAGTTAGCCGATGTGAATATTGATATTATCCATTACCCGCAGGCGGACGAGGCGCGGGTGATGCAGCACAACCCTGTCTGCGTTTTGATCTCCGGGCAAACCGCTCCCTGGACCGACTATGACCCGGCGGTCATGGAACCCATGTTTAGCTTCCTAAGGGACACCTCCCTGCCCGTTTTCGGCATCTGCGGCGGCCACCAGGTCATCGCCCAGGCTTTCGGAGCCCCGGTGGCGCCCATGGGCTACCAGGAGCTGGGCTATATCGAGGTGGAGCTGCTGAAAGATGACCCCATACTGGAAGGCCTGGACAGCCCCATCTCCACGTTCAACTGGCACGGCGAAGAGGTCAAGGAGATGCCCGCGGATTTTGAGCTCCTTGGCTCGAGCGATCTATGCCGGATCCATATCTTCCGGCACCGTGAGAAGGAAATTTACGGAGTGCAGTTTCATCCCGAGCTTTCGGGGCGCATACCCGACGGCAAGATCATGTTGATCAACTTTCTCCGCCGGGCCGGAGTCTCCTTGAAATAAGAAGTCTTGGGGTTGACGGCGGACCTGTTTACTTGCCAGGAAAATCGCCTCCAGTCACATGCGATAGGGTGAAGCTGTAGCGGTAGAGCTGGCCCCGCTTGAGCTTGAACTCGTCGTGCAGGGCGAGCAGGCCGGGGATGTCGCCGCCAACCCCCTTCTGCTTGTAGTCGATCTGCAGGGTGATATTCTCGCGGCGAGGCAGCTCGTGGATATGGCGCGCCCGCTCCAGGTCCTCCTTGGTATAGGGCCAGGCGCTCACGTTAAGCAGGGTGCCGCCGGCATCTCTTATAAGCAGCCCCTCCCCCTGCCCGCCGGTCATGGACAGCCAGCGCACCTCTGAGCGGTTCCCGTTCTCCTGGGGGTAGAGGTAATTGACGATGGCCTCCTCCACGGGCAGCGAGTGGATGCCGATGATTCCGCTCCTGTTACGGTCCAACATGGTCTCGTGAGGCCCCTTGCCGAACCAGGTCATCCGGCTGTAGCGGCCGGGTATCTCCATGATCATGCCGAAGCGGTCCATGTTAATCCAGGGGACGAAGGCGGCGGAGACGGTGATCTCGCCACTGCCGGAGATGGTGTAGACCGTGGTCAGCGGCGTCTTCCCGAAGCGGACCCGGGAGATAACCGTGATCACCACCCGGCCGGGTTCCGGCTGCTCCCAGCGGATGCGGCGAACCCTTCTGTGCTGCTCCGCCTTCTTCCAGGGGCTTTGCCACCTGAGGAAAGGAACGAAATTAGCCACCCCGAAATCGTTGCAGGTATCCACGCGGGAGAAGTTGGGGCGCAAGGGCGAGGTGATGAGCTCCCGGCCCTGCACGGCAAAGGAGGCCAGGCAGCCTTTTTCCCGCTCTATGAGCGCGCTGAAGCCTTCGCCCTGCACCTTAATCCCCTTCTCTTCCTCGATCACGGACAGCGGGGGCAAGGCCTCGCGGGAAGTTTTCTGCTCCGGGGCAGAAAAAGGCAGGCTGAACTGCTCCCAGGCCATGACGTGCCCCTGCGGGGCGTAGGGGCTGTCCTGGGCCAGCCGGAATTCGACGAGCAGGTGGTATTCCTTCCCCGGCGCCGCCGGAGGCGCGGTATAGGGCAGGGTTATCTCCCTGCTCCCCCCGGGGGGCACGGCCACGGGGTCTAGATGGCCCCGCTCGATGACACGCCCGTCGGCGGCCACCTGCCAGCTGATGGCCAGGAAGTCGAGGCTGCGAAAGCGATAGCTGTTCTCCAGGCGCACCCTGCCCGCCTTTAAGTCGACGGGGTGCACCTTGACCTCCTGGTAGACCTTCTTCACCTCGTAGAGCGCCGGGAAGGGGGTGCGGTCAGCGGCGACAATACCGTTGCCGCAGAAAAAGCCGTCGTTGGGCCTGTCCCCAAAATCGCCGCCGTAGGCCCAGAAATCCCTGCCGTCGGCGGTCTTCTTTAAAATGCTCTGGTCGGCAAAGTCCCAGATAAAGCCGCCGATGCAGCGGGGATACTTCTCGAAGAGATCCATGTACTTTTGAAAATTGCCCAGGCTGTTGCCCATGCAATGGGCATACTCGCAGAGCACAAAGGGCTTCCCCGCATACTGCCGGGGGGTCACCCGCCGCCCCAGGGGGTTGTTTGCCTCCAGCCGGCCGGCGCGCACGCTCCTGCCCCGCCCGATCTTCTCCACCGTTTGCGGGGTGGCATACATGAGGCTGAAAAAGTCGGAGATGTCGAGGACGTGGTCTCCCTCGTAGTGGAAGGGGCGGGTGCGGTCAATCTGCTGCGCCGCCTCCTTCATCTTGCGGA
>NZ_JBHGXH010000179.1:0-1301 GCF_041936445.1 Candidatus Darwinibacter acetoxidans
GCGCCGCTATGCGCCGGTTCGGGGTGACCCGCCGCACTGGCTCGCGATGGCACGGTATGACACGCCGGGAGTGCGCCGCTTCACGTCACCTTCTCCGGCCGGTGGAGTAACCAGGCCTGATATGGCGCGTATTCTCCCGGGTCCCCGGTCGGGGGAATACCGGACCGTCTCACAATGTCGCGCTATGGCGCGGTTGCTGTCCCCTCGTGCATTGTCCCACTGTCCCGCCGTAAAGTATGGGGTCTCCCTATATCGTTACCTGGAGGTGCGGCCGGTGGGCGCCCCGGAATGTCGGACCGGAGGATCGCCGTTGTGCGTCCGTTGTCCCGCTCACATCGTCCCGCCGGCATCCCGGTAACACTGCTCACAGATGCGCCACGATACCAGGCGGTGCCGCCGGTCGCGGGCGGCAAAGGTCTCCGTCCAGGCGGCCGGGGCTCCGCAGATCCGGCACTTGTAGGGGTAGGGCTTGCCTTTCTTCGGCGGCTTAATCCGTTCGTAGTCGGCGGGGTCGAGAGGGTCCATAGTCGATGGGTCCGGAGGGTGGACCGGCGGGAGGGGCGAGGGGGTGACACCCGGGCACCTCAAAGGTGACGTCGGTGACATGCGAGATCGGCCGCTCGTGGTCGGGCGTCGGGGTTCCGGACCGGGGGCGAGAGCGTGTCTGTGATCGGGGTCACACCGCCTGGTCCACGTCGGAGCAATCGAATTCTTCCCACTTGCACGGACCGCCGTAGTAGGGGCAAAACTCCGGGGGCTTCGGGTGCCGGTCCCCGTCGAATACAGATTCATGCTAGCAAATCTCCCCGCAGTCCTCTTGAATACACACATACGTCTTAAACTTCATATCGCTGTTACCACCTTGAGAATTCGTTTCTTCGCCTGCTCGGATGCTTTAACCACGGCCGGTAGGCTGATCGCTGCCAGGGAGAGGTATGCCGGCACCTCCCACCAGCTCCCGCCGTCGCCCGGGCATGGAGTTTTTTCAGAATATCGGAGAGCATAGCGGCGAGTTCTTCCCGGGTTAGTGGTTCTCCGGGCTCTCTTTCCGCTTTAAACGTCCCGTCTTCTGTCCTGCCTCGTGGCACGGTCTCTTCGCTGTTCAAGTTCTGCTACCTCCTCCGGCCATCGGCGCCGGGGTCGCGCATTGCTGTACGCACCCCGCGCACCTCGTCCCTGAGTGCTCGAACCTCTGTGAGTAGATCAGGGCTCGTTCTCTCCGTATCCTCGATCATTTTCAAAACCTCTTCGTCATGTGCCGTTCTGCAGTCTGTTCTCCCCGTCTCCACGGTTGATTGTGG
>NZ_JBHGXH010000180.1:0-1438 GCF_041936445.1 Candidatus Darwinibacter acetoxidans
TCACTACCAACAGCACCCTCGACGAGCTGGAAGCGAAGATCGGCGACCGGGCGATGGACCGCGTGCTTGAAATGTGCGAGATCGTGGAGAACCGGGGCAAGAGCTACCGAAAAATGAAAGCGGAGGGGTTGATCAAGTGAAACGCTGGCAATACCTCCTCTTCTCCACCGCCCTGGCTGTGATCGTCCTATCTGTCGGCACCGGCAGCTACCTGGCTATCGTCCGACAGGAGCGGCTCGAAGCTCTGGAGCGGGCGGAGCGGGAGGCTGAGATTTATCTGGAGCAGCTTCGCCAGGCCCGGGACCAGCTCAACGATGCCGCTGAGCGCCTAGCCGACCTCGAGAACATGCTCCTGAATCTGCGCCAGATGGAGCGCATCACCTCCGGCCAGGCCATGCCCGCCCGAGGTGGCCAAATTACCCTCGCCACCATGCCTTTGGACATGCCCTCGGGCTTTACGGCTGAGCGCCTGGAGATGGCGCTTGCTGGAACTGCACTGGCCGGCCTGGGACAAGCCTTCTATGGCGCCGAGAAAGCATGCGGCATAAACGCCGTCATCCTCGCCGCGATCTGCGCTCACGAATCGGGCTGGGGAACCTCGCGGCTGGCCCGGGAGCGAAACAACCTGGCCGGGCTGGGGGCATATCGGCCGGGGCTGGGGATGACGTTCGAGAGCCGGGCGGACTGCATCGACTACCTGGCCCGGCTACTGGCGGGGAGGCCCGGAACGCTGACGGAGATCGGGCGCTGGTATGCAGAAGATCCGGGCTGGGCCGAGAAGGTGGCGGGGTGCATGAGGGTGATTACGGGGAGGGCGGCGCATGTCATACATTAGTTTCCGCGATCTCGAAAAAGAGCAGGCCCGCGATCTTGACTATAAGATCGGCAAAGCCGTCGAAGCCGTCAGGGGGGCCTTGGCCGTATGCCGCCACCGTCCTGCCCTGGCCTTTTCCGGCGGCAAAGACAGTACGGTCTTATGGCACCTGATCCGGACGCATTTTCCTACCGAGGCCGAGCGCATGGCGGTTATCTACGGCAATACCGGCGTGGAATACCCCGAGTGCGTGCGGTTTTCCCGGCGCATGGCCCGCGAATGGGGCTGCGGCAACTTCCACGAGGCGACACCTGCCAAAACCGGCAGGCCGGGTCTAAAGTATGCTGCCCAACAGGAAGTCTTGCAGCACCTGATCGACGCTGGCCGGGTGCAGGAGGTCTTAAAGGACGACGGCAAGCTCAAGACCACCGGCACCCTGGAAGCCGCCTGCCCGCCGGAAATGATGGAACGATTCGAGCGCGAGGGGCTGATCTGGCCCGCTGGCTGCAGAAAGTCATACTGGTGGTGCGTGGACCAATACGGCTGGCCGCTTCTGGGGAAGGCGCGTTCAAAGCTGAAGGCCCGGCGAATCAACATCGACTGTTTCCTGCGCTTCAGCGAAAG
>NZ_JBHGXH010000181.1:0-4781 GCF_041936445.1 Candidatus Darwinibacter acetoxidans
TCACCGCCATCCCCATTGTGATCTTCTTCATGCTGGTCCAGCGGCGCTTGGTGCAGGGCTTGACGGCCGGAGCAGTAAAAGGATAACAATGAGGAGGATGCAAGCAGCATGACAACCAGGTCGGTCACAGAATTACAGGATTTAGCGTGGGAGCTGCGGGAGACGGTGCTGCAGATGCTCCACAGCGCCCGCAGCGGCCATCCCGGCGGCAGTCTGTCCTCTGCGGAGATCATGAGTGTTCTGTACTTCCACGTACTGAACATTAAGCCAGAGGACCCGAAGTGGCCGGAGCGGGACCGCTTTGTGATGAGCAAAGGCCACGGCTGCCCCACTTTGTATGCGGCCTTGGCCAAGCGGGGCTTTTTCCCTGCAGAAGAGCTGTTCAAACTGCGGCAAAACGGCAGCATCCTGCCGGGCCATCCCGACATGAACAAAACGCCGGGCATTGACATGAGCACCGGTTCTTTGGGCCAGGGCATCAGTGCTGCGGTGGGCATGGCCCTGGGGCTGAAGTACCAGGGGCTGTCCAGCCGGGTCTATGCCCTCTTAGGCTGCGGTGAGCTGCAGGAAGGGCAAGTGTGGGAGGCCGCCATGGCTGCAGCCCACTACAAGCTGGATAACCTCATCGCCATTATCGACTACAACCGGCTGCAGATCGACGGTACCAATGCGGAAGTGATGGAAGTGGAGCCCCTGGCCGACAAATGGCGGGCCTTCGGCTGGCATGTGCAGGAGATTGACGGCCATAATGTGCAGGCCATTTTGGACAGCATCGAGCAGGCCCAAAAGGTCCAAGGACAGCCCGCGGTGATTATCGCCAGGACCGTGAAGGGCAAAGGGGTCTCCTTCATGGAAAACCAGGCGGGCTGGCACGGCAAAGCCCCGAGCGATGAGGAACTGAAACAGGCACTCGCCGAACTGCGGCAAAGGAGGATGCAGCAATGACAAGGCTCGCCAATCGCATTGCTTACGGAGAGGCCCTGGTAGAACTGGGCCGCAGGGATCCTAAGGTAGTGGTACTGGATGCGGATCTGGCCAAAGCAACCCAGACCGACAGGTTTCGTCAAGCCTTTCCCGAGCGCTTTTTCAACGCGGGCATCGCGGAACAGAACCTCATGGGCCTGGCCGCGGGCATGGCTGCCACAGGCCTCATTCCCTTTGTGAGCACTTTTGCTGTTTTCGCCACCATGCGGGGTGTGGAGCAGTTCCGCAACTCCATCGCCTATCCCAATTTGAATGTAAAAGTGGTGGCCACCCATGCGGGCATTGAAAACGGCCCCGATGGAGCTAGCCACCAATCCGTGGAAGATCTGGCCATCATGCGGGCTATCCCCAACACAACGGTTATTGTGCCTTCCGATCCCATTACCACCAAAAAGGCCGTGGAGGCCGTGGCCCAAACCTACGGCCCCGCGTATATCCGCCTGGGCCGGGCGGAGATGCCCTTCCTCTATGCTGAAGACTTCCAGTTTGAAATCGGCAAGGGAGCACAGCTGCGGGACGGCTATGATCTGACCATCATCGCCGTGGGCAACATGGTGGAAAAGGCCCTCTTGGCAGCCGATGAGCTGGCCAAGGAGCGGATCCGCGCCCGGGTGATTGACCTGCTCACCGTGAAACCCTTGGATGAAGAGCTGATCCTTAAAGCGGCCCAGGAGACCAGGGGCATTATCACCGTGGAAAACCACAGCATTCTGGGGGGCCTGGGGGGAGCCATCTGTGAGCTACTCAGCGAACGCTACCCTGCCAGGGTGCTCCGGGTAGGTCTGCAGGATCGCTTCGGCGGCTGCGGCAATCCTGAGCTTCTCCACGAAGAGCTGGGCCTTTCTGTGGACAGCATCATCGCTGCAGCACACAGGCTGCTCAAGTAAAAGGAGACTGCTCACGAAAAAAGGCGCGGGGGGAAACCCGCGCTCTTTCTATTTTCTATTCAAAGCTGAGGGCTGTATCCGGATCCAGCTTGGCTGCCCGAAGCGCCGGTGAGCTCATAGGCCTTCTGCGGCCTGAGCAGGGCCAGCTCCTGTTGGGTGCTGTCCATCTCCGCAAGGAGCTCACCCTCTGCCACGGTCTGGCCCACTTCCACCAAAATGCGCTCGATCCTTGCCCCTGCGGTAAAGCCCAAGTCGGCCTGGCGGGCACCGCGGATGGCGCCGGAGGCACTGATGGTTTTGCGTAGAGTACCCCGGCTCACCGGCATGGTGGGCTGGCGCACCTATTCCCTCCAGGCCTCCAGGGCCGCCACAGAAAAACGCACCGCGCTACCTGGCGTTCAGGCCAAGAGCAAGGGTGCGCACTCTTTGATCCGCTGCAGCGTATCGGCGATCATCTGCATCATGGTGGAAAGAACCTCCCCCGGCGGACCGCTGATCTGTGAGGCTGCCGATTCGACGCCCCGGCACTCGTTTTGCTCTTTCAGTCTAGGAAACGCGGAAAGAGGCACTGGAATCGTCCAATGCCGCTTCATGAGGTCTAGGTGGAGCAAACGTCCAGAAACACTTAGGAGGCATCTCCCCGAAAGCGAGTCCCCCGTTTTGAGCAGCCCGCCGCTGCGTTCCCGAGCGGAGAGTTGGCCCAGCCCCGCCACGCTTCGCAAAAATTTCAGGCAAGGACTTACAGGCAGGCCTTGGCTGAAAACAGCCGGAGCCCTTGGCGGGAGTTAACCCCACAAAGTTGACTCACTCATATCAACCTCCTGGGGTTAACCTTCGTCAGTTTTGTCCAGGCTTTCGACGGCCTGAAGAAGAAGGCGTTCCAAAGCAACCCTGCCTCGGGAATAGTGGTGCCCCCCGCGGCTGTCAGCCTTTTCGACACTGCTGCCTTGGAGATTCCCAAAGCCGCGGCAACCTCAACCTGTTTGCCCAAGCGGGACTGCAGGCGGATGGTTTCCATCTGCTCTGGCGTCCAGCGCGCCTGCAGGTGGCAGAGCAGGTTACCCAATGCCTCAAGCTGCAGGTCGTACTCTCGACCAAATCCACAAAACGCGATATGCAGTCTTTTCCGTTTCGCTCTGGTTAGGGCCACCTCTGCATTTTGCCACGCCTCACCATCCATGCCGATGGAGATCGGCTGAAGCTCCGTACTCAAGGTACCAAATCCCACTCCGAAGCGGAACTCTACCTCTGCCAGGGCAAGGGACACATACTCGCATACTCTGAACACCCATGGGGCTTGAGAAGGCGGCAGCAACACCTGAGCTTCATCCCCATGGGTGACGACAAACTCCGCAACCAAGTGTTCGCCGAATCTGTCGTTAATCTCTCCGGCGATGTCCAAGAAGCGCCTCTGCACCTCACCCCGTTGCTGCAGCAGCCTGGAACTCACCATGTCAACCTTCACTGCTACATAGCGCACGTCAAATCCCCCCCAGTACCACCAAACCACTCCCCAAGGCAACCACAACACTGAGCAGCGTGCCAAAAAGGTAGTATTCAGCAAAAGCTCTATCCCTCAGCTGAGGATACCTAACTATGGATTTTGCGGTGATCACCAAACCTATGCTGGGGATGTTACCCGTGGCCATGAGCAGGACAATAAGCCACCGCTCTATAGTCCCTATCCTCCGCCCTATTCGTAAGCACCTGTCATCTACTTGAGCCGCTTCAGATGCAGCTGCCACTTCAGGGAACTCCTCATGGTTTGCACCCTTGCTCTCTTTGACCATCGCGGGCTCTACTCGCGCCAAGGCCAAGCGGATAATGTGGTTGGCAGGATGGGCTAAAAAGACGAAGAGGAAGATCAATCGGTAGTCTAGCGCAAATCTCGGCGCGCAGTCCATCAGTCTCGAAAGAAGAACAACAACTAAGAGCACCAAGAAGTTGAGTTGGTACAAGAAAACGCCTGTGCGCCTCCTAACTCGCTCAACCAAGAACTGCAGAGGCAGCTCCAGACTTCCAGCCAGCGCCAAGAGCAGCGCAAAGGAGAGCCAGGCCCCAAGCGTTACACCATGCCAGAGCCTCCAATTGTGCTGAGTGTCCACTTCGACAAGAGCCAGCCGGTGCCTCCCAACAACAGCCAATGAACCAGTGGGTAGAAGGCGTAGCCCCAAGCGGGCTTCTGCCGCCATAGCCTCAGTGTCTGCCAACAGTGTTTGAGGAAGTACTCATAGCCCGTGGTGAGAGTTAACACGAACAAGTAGTTGGGCGAGAGATTCACCGAGGTTCACCTCCAGGAACTGACTCCATTCTAGCATGAAAAAGTTAACTTCTTAAGGTTAACTTTGGTAAGTTAACCCCCAGAGGTTAACTCCAATGGGGAACGCGGCCGGCCACCATTGCTCCAGTCGTCCTCTACTTCGGCCATATCCAGCTGCGGTCCACAGCCACAGCGCTGTCCCTGGATATCCTGCCTACTAGCGGACTGAGACGTCACGTCCAGTGGCACAGAGCCGATTCGTCACCGTGCCCGCGTATGGAACCCTTTGGCAAGCAAGACCTGGAAAACCAATGCGCAAGCGTGTCCAGCCCACCCACTTCGGTGGTCCAATTATCATTAAGCCAGATAGGCCACGGCTCCGCAGCGGAACGCCCGTCCGGCCATTGACACAGAAGCCAACTGTCTCTTCACGTGGTAACACCGCCGGCATATGGTCGAGCGCTGGTAACAAGAACTATACCTTACAGGCCCGCTTCTGCCAGCAAAAAAACGGCACTGAAGATGCTCAATGCCGCTCGTGTCATGCCTCTGCCGCCGCTTTACAGCTCTCTTTCCATCTCTTCCAGGCGAGTCAGTACCTGCTGCACTTCCCGCTTGACATAGGCCACTTCCCGGAGGCTTTCGTGGAT